>CAMJOD010000050.1 GCA_946407465.1 uncultured Clostridia bacterium | reverse complement strand
AGGACACGCGCACAAAGCCCTCGCCGCAGTCGCCAAAGGCGTTGCCGGGCACCACTGCCACGTGCTTTTCCATAATCAGACGCGTACAAAACTCCTCGGAGGTGAGGCCGGTGGACTGAATACAGGGAAACACATAAAACGCGCCGAGCGGTTCAAAGCAGTGCAGTCCCATCTCGTTGAAGCTGTCCACCACCAGTCGGCGGCGCATATCGTATTCGTCGCGCATATGGCGCACATCGCGGTCGCCGTTTTTGAGCGCTTCAATCGCGGCATACTGCGCGGTGGTCGGCGCGGACATGATGCCGTATTGGTGAAGCTTTGTCATCTGGGCAATCACCGGAGCCGGTCCGAGCGCGTAGCCGAGACGCCAGCCGGTCATGGCGTAGGATTTTGAAAAGCCGTTGATGACAACCGTGCGCTCATACATGCCGTCGATGGAGGCGATGGAAACATGGTTTCTGTCGCCGTAGGTCAGCTCGCAATAGATTTCGTCCGAGAGCACCATCAAATCGTGGCGCTTGACGACCTCGGCAATCTCCTCCAAATCGCCGCGCTCCAAAATGGCGCCGGTCGGGTTGTTCGGGAAGGGCAGCACCAAAAGCTTGGTTTTGGGTGTGATGGCCGCCTCCAAATCAGCCGCCTTCAGACGGAAGTTGTCTTCATTTTTGGTGTTGATATTCACGGGAGTGCCGCCTGCCATCACGCAAAGCGGATTGTAGCAGACAAAGGCAGGCTGCGGAATAATGACCTCGTCGCCCTTTTCGATGAGTGTGCGAAACGCGAGGTCAATCGCCTCGCTGCCGCCGACGGTCACCAAGACCTGCTCCGACGGCGTGTATGGTAGCGAAAAGCGTCTTTCATAATACTTGGCAATCTGCTGCAGCAAATCGGCAAAGCCGCGGTTGGGAGAATACCATGTCTTGCCCTTTTCCAGACTGCGAATACCCTCGTCGCGGATATGCCACGGCGTCTGAAAATCCGGCTCGCCGATGCTCAGCGAAATCACATGATCCATTTCGTTGGCAATATCAAAAAACTTGCGGATACCCGACGGGCTCAGCGAACGGATACTGCTGTTGAGATATTTGTTATAGTCTATCACAGGATTAAGCTCCTCTCGTCTTGTTCCTCGTCAAAATCGACAAGATTCATGCCCCTGTCCTTGTAGCGGCGCATGATAAAGTGGGTGCCGGTGGACAGCACGCCGTCGATGGTGGAAAGCTTTTTTGCCACAAACATAGCGATATCCTGCATGGTCTGACCGCGCACAATCAGCGCCAAGTCGTAGACGCCTGCCATGAGATAGACCGACTCCACCTCTTCGAACGCCATGCACATGCCGGCAATGTCGTCAAAACCCGTTTCTTTTTTGGGCGTGACCTTGAGCTCAATCATCGCCTCGACATAGCTGTCCGGCAAATCCTCCCAGTCAACGACCGCCTGATAGCCCTTAATGACGCCGCTGTTCTCATATTCGCGGATTTGCGCCTTGATATAATCCTCCGGTTCGCCCAGCATGGCTGCCAGCTCAGCGGTAGAAAACTGTGAATTTTTGCACAATAATTTGAGTAACTTGTCCATAATACCCTCCATATACATATTATATGTTAACTGCCTTGATAACAGGCTTTTCGACTGTATTAATCAGGTTGGCGCAGATTGCCGCCGTGACGCAATACAGCTCGTTGTCGCGGTCAAAAAATTCGAGCGTGCAGTGGTCGGCGTGCTTGCGGTGATGCAGGATGACGGTTTTGTCCACGTCGATAACGGTAAAGTTTTTGGCGGCGATATTGCCGTTGACGTGCCAGTTGTTGCCGTAGAAATACGAAAGGATTTCGCCCTTGACCGGCACCATCACAAAGGTGATATGCGATTTTTTGACGCGCATCACAAAGGTATAGGTGCCGACAATCGGCAGCCGTCTGATTTTGGCGGCTGGCTGTCCGTTTGCGTCGAGCAGCAGCAGATTGGTGCGCTTTGTCACCTTGGTGCTGACGGAAACCGCCCTGTATTTTTCATGTCCCAACTCGTCAACTATCACAAAACCGACGTCACGCGCCGAGACGTCGCGTTTTAAATATAGCTTCATATTCATCACCGTGCCGCAGCATATTCGCAAAAGAAAATAACCACAGACATACAAAACTGTATACCTATGGTTATTATACATCATTTCTGTCAAATATACAAGCGTCATTTGGAGGGATTTTTGATTTCCGCGATTTCGGGGCGCTAAAAGCAGCTTTAGACACCGGCACACAGCATTACAAATCCGGAGCGAAGCGACCCTTATCTCAACTCTCAGCTCTCAACTCTTAACTCTCAACTCTCAACTCTTAACTCTCAACTCTCAACTCTCAACTCTCTCACGAAACTACTTCCTTCACCGTCTTAAACATCAGCCTGATGTCGGAGAAAAAGCCGAAGCTTTTGACGTATTGCAGATTGTATTTCATTTTTTCGGGCAGGACGGTTTCGATGTAGACGCGGTCGGCGTTTTCGGCGGAGGAAAGGAGCTTTTCTTCATCCTTGTACATAATCGACGCGAGCGAGGTGATGCCTGCCGGAAGAAGCAGGGTGGCGTAATACTCCGGCTCATACTGCTCCACATAGCGCGGCACCTCGGGTCTGGTGCCCACAAAGGACATGCTGCCGCCGAGCACATTGAAGATTTGGGGCAGCTCGTCCAGACGGTATTTGCGCAGGACTCTGCCTACCTTGGTGACGCGGCTGTCGCTGTCGGTCGTGACCTGCGTGCCGAGCGCCTCGGCGTTTTCGACCATGGTGCGGAACTTAAAGATTCTGAAATGCCGTCCGTAGGTGGTGACACGCTCCTGACGGAAAAAGATGTGCCCCGGTGAAGTCGCCTTGACGAGAACGGCTATCACCAAAATCGGCAAAATCAAAAACACCAGCATCACCAGCGCCACCGCAATATCAAAAATGCGCTTGACAACGCGCGAGGCTGTTTTTTTGCAAAGCTTATCGTAATAAGGGCGCACCGCGTCGCACTGAAAGGCGGCAGGCAGCCTGTCAAAACTCTTCACACCGATTCCTCCGGTTTCATTATTACATGATTGCATTATAGCGCGTTTGCGGCGGTTTTTCAAGACAAATCGCGCCGGCTTTTGAAATTACGGCATAACGTAAAATCCGACGGGAGCTAACCGTCGGATTTTAGGTAATTTTATGGAGTAATCAAGCACATAGAAAGGAAATCATTTTCTTCTTCTTTTTTAGCACAGCAATATCATAGCACGGTTCTTGTCAATTGTCAACAGTTTTTTTAAACTTTTTTACATTTTTATATATTTTATAATCTGTTTGCAAAAACACTTGACTTCGGGACAAAAAACATGTAAAATTATATTATCAAAGGCAGCGGTCATGCTGTCAAATGGGTCCAGCTTGTCGCCTGCCCGATGCGTGAATGATTTTAAAATAACCCTACAACTCTTAAATCGGGAGCTTAGCTCTTTGAGTGGTGTGCAGACCTCCCGCTTTTCGGAAGAAGGGAGCCTGAAGCTCAAAGGCGGGCACCCACCTGTTCTACTCGTAGGCAGGTTATTTATTTAAATCATACGGTCGGGCGGGTCTTTTTGCGTCTGCCGGACGGCAAGCCGGATAATCTTCCATAGGAGCAAGCTATATGAAAATTTCTGTTTTGGGCTGCGGCAGATGGGGCAGCTGCATTGCGTGGTACCTCGACAAAATCGGCCACGACGTGCTCAGCTGTGGACTTCCCGACGCGCCCGAATTTATTCAACTGAAAACACATCACTGCAACGATTACCTTGTTTTTCCCGAGACGATTGAGGTTTCGGCGGATTTGGGCTACGCGGTCAACCGCGCCGAGGTAATCGTGATTTCGATTTCGTCGCAATATCTGCGCTCCTATTTTCAGGAGATTGCGCAGTATGCGCTCGAGGGCAAGACCATTGTGCTCTGCATGAAGGGTGTTGAGGCGACCACCGGCAAGCGCCTGAGCGAGATTGTCGGCGAATTTGTGGACGAGAGCAAAACACCTATCGCGGTGTGGGTCGGGCCCGGCCATCCGCAGGATTATGTCAAGGGCATCCCCAACTGCATGGTCATTGACAGCAAAAACCGCGAGGTCAAGGAGCGGCTGGTCAACGCGTTCACCAGCGAGCTGATTCGCTTTTATATCGGAAAAGACCTCATCGGCAGCGAAATCGGCGCGGCGGCAAAAAACGTTATCGGCATTGCCGCCGGTATTCTTGACGGCTTGGGCTACACCTCGCTCAAGGGCGGACTGATGGCGAGAGGCACGCAGGAGATTGCGCGGCTGATTGAAGCGCTCGGCGGCAACAAAATGAGCGCGTTCGGACTCTGCCATCTGGGCGACTATGAGGCGACGCTCTTTTCGCCGTGGAGCCACAACCGCCGCTACGGCGAGGATTTTGTAAAAGGCAAAAAATTTGACAAGCTCGCTGAGGGCGTGATGACCTCCAAGGCGCTCTACAAGCTCGGCGAGGCGCACAACGTCGATTTGCCGATTGTCGGCGCCGTTTATCGTGCGCTGTTTGAGCACGCGAGCATCAACGACGAAATTCAGCAGTTGTTCCTGCGCTCCGTCAAAGACGAATTTTAAGGGGGTTTCCATGAGCAAGAAACCAAACAGACAGAATAACGCCGGCAAAGCGAAAGGCAGTGCCAAGGCTGACAAAAATCCGCCGCGCAAGTCCGCCGCAAAAACCGTCAGAACCATGGACGCGCGTCAGATGGTCGAAACCATCGTGGTCAACGTGCTGCTGCTCTTCGTCTTTTTGGCGTTTGGCTACATAGCGGTGATGTCGTTCTTTCAGACAAGCGTCATTGACCCGCAAAAATACATCAACGAAAAAATTCTGTTTCAGGGCGACATGGTCGCGCTGAATCTGCTGCTGACGGCGCTGTTCGCTGCGTTTCTGTTCTTTATGCGGCGCTACTACGACTTTTTTGCCAAGGTCAACATGCGTGCCATGGAAATCGGTATGACGGCGCTGGTGGTCTTTGTGGGGCTGGTGTGGGTGCTGACCGTGCGCTCTGTTCCTGCCGCGGACAGCTACAACCTCTTTGAGGCTGCCTCCGACGCGGCAAACGGCAAATACACCTCCATGCAAAACTACACGCAGTTCTACAACAGCGCGTTCTACAACAGCTATTCCTATTTTCACTTCTACCCCTTCCAGCTGGGCTTTGTGGCGTTCAGCGAGCTGATTTATCGCATCTTCGGCGCAAGCTCCATGTGGATACAGGTGCTCAACGTGCTCTGCGTCGGCGCGTCCTACTTTGCGCTGGCACGCATCACCAAGCTGCTTTTCAAGCGCAAAAGCGCTGAGTTTGTCGCCATTCTTTTGCTGGCAGGCTGTTTGCAGCCGGTGCTGTTCTGCACCTTTGTCTACGGCAACATCATCGGCATGTGCAGCGCCATTTGGGCAAGCCTGTTTCTTATCAAGTATTTTCAGACGGGGCAATACCGCTGGATTTATCCGTCGGGCGGTCTGCTGGTGCTTTCCACGCTGGTCAAGTACAACAACCTGATTTATCTGGTCGCCTTTGTCATGGTGCTGCTCGTACACATTGTCAAGGCAAAAAAATGGCAGAGCGCCGTCATAGCCGCTGCGCTGATTGCGGCGACGCTCGGCTCCAACGCGCTGGTGATCAAGCACTACGAAATGCGCTCCGGCACCGAATTTGCCGAGGGTGTTTCGCAAACGCTCTATCTCGACATGGGACTGCGCGAGTCCTATATGGCGCCCGGCTGGTACGGCACCATCGCCAAGGACACCTACATCAATTATTATCTGACGCCGAAATTCACCGGAGACCCCAACGCCTCCATTGACAACGCCAACGCGGCGGCGCAGAAGGACATCGAAACGCGTTTGCAGGCGCTCGGCAAGTTTAATTACGCGGCTGACTTTTTCAGCAAGAAGATCCTCAGCCAGTGGAACGAGCCGACCTTTGAGAGCATTTGGGTCAGCAAGGTCAAGCATCATGAGCCCACCGAGTCAGAGGCAAATGAGTTCAAGACCACCTCGCTAAGCTCCGAGCAAATGAGAGGACTGCCGCAGGCTGTCTACTACAAGAGCTTGGGACAGGCGCTGGAGCTGCACTTTAATTTCTATATGCAAATTGTTTACATCATGTTTGCGGTCGGCGTCTATCTGCTGTTTATCCGCAAAAAATCGAGCATTGAAACCGTGCTGCTGCCGCTCGTTTTGCTCGGCGCGTTTGGCTATCACCTGCTGTTTGAGGGCAAGTCGCAATACATTTTGACCTACATTCCCCTTCTGATACCGACAGCCGCCTACGCCTTCTCCGAGCTGCTCAGCGGCAAATACGAGCGCATCAAACGCTTCGTAACCAAAATCAACCACATCCCCGCAGCGTGACGCTGCACCCGATCCGCCTTTTGAAGCGTTTAGCCGAGAGGAAAGCGTCATCAACGGCGGGGTCAGAACCGGATAAATGTCAGACAAACTCGAGTGACGTTTGCTTAATTTGTCTCCATCACAACTACATAAAAACAACCGGACACGCACGAATGATTGGGTGTCCGGTTGCTTTTTTTATCGTTTTTTTCAAATTAGCTGTTGATATAATGCACCGCTTCGGTTGCCGCTACGGCGCCGTCGGCGGTCGCGGTGACAAGCTGGCGAACGTCCTTGACGCGGTTGTCGCCTGCCACAAAGATTCCCTTTGTTTTGGTGCGGCAATTCTCCGCCGCAACCGCGTAGCCGGCGCCGTCCAGCTCAATCAGCGGCGCAAAGGGCTGATTCTCGGGGATTCTGCCCACGGCGACAAACAGACCGCTGACCTCGAGTGTGCGCACGTTTCCCTGCTTGTCGGTTACTTCAATGCTCTGCAAGCGCTTGTCCGCGTTGAGCTTGGTGACCTGACTGTTCAAAACAAGCTCCACATTGTCAAGGGCTTGCAGCTTTTCGGCTGACGCTTCCTCTCCGCGGAACGCGTCGCGGCGGTGAATCAGATACACCTTTTCGGCAATATCCGCCATATAGAGCGCATCCTCCAGCGCCGTGTTGCCGCCGCCGACGACCGCCACTGCCTTGCCGCGGAAAAACGCGCCGTCGCAGGTGGCGCAATAGGAAATGCCCCTGCCGACCAGCTTTTTCTCGCCGTCCACGCCGAGCGGACGGTTTTTGCTGCCTGTGGCGATAATCACCGCCTTGGCTTCATACTCTCCCTTGGCGGTCACGACGGTTTTGGTGTCGCCGTTGTCGCGGATTTCGAGCGCCTTTTGGAACTTAATCTCCGCGCCCAGCGCCTTTGCCTGCTCATATACCTTGGTGGCAAAATCAAAGCCCGAGATATGCGCCGCCACCGGATAGTTCTCAATATGCGGCGTATTGATAATCTGTCCGCCGTAGCTCATAGCCTCCAGCACCAGCACACTCTTGGAAGCGCGCCGCGCGTAGATTGCCGCTGTGAGACCGGCAGGACCCGCACCGATAATTACAATATCCGTCATGGCTTTAACCCAAAAAGTCTTCGAGCGCTTCCTTGGGAACCAGACCGACGCTTCTGTCCGCCTCCGCGCCGTTCTTGAAGAGAATCACGCAGGGAATGGAGGAAATATCAAAATCATCCGCCAATTCGGGGTTGTCATCAATATTGATCGCGGCAAACTTGACGTCCGTTCTCTCCTCCGACAGCTCCTCGAGCGTGGGTCTGAGCATTCTGCACGGGCCGCACCAATCCGCATAAAAATCTACCAAAACCGGCTGATTCGCCTGTAAAACTTCTTCCTTAAAGGTTGCTTCTGTTAATGTTTTGACTGCCATAATGTTACTCCTTTTCAATGTTTTGCAGCACCTTGTACAAAATACTGTACAGCTGTACCGCTTCTTCCTCACTCAAATCGAGGCATTTTCCTATCTTTCCGGGCACCTCCAGCGCCTTGTCACGCAAGGCGGTGCCGCGCTCTGTCAGTTCGACAATCAGGTTGCGTTCGTCCTCCTTGGAGCGCGTGCGCGTCAGGTAGCCCTTTTCTTCCAGCTTTCTGAGCAGCGGTGTGAGCGTGCTCGGGTCGAGCAGCAGCGTCCTGCCAAGCGTCTTGACGTTGGAGCTGCCGTGCTCCCAAAAATACATCATCACCACATACTGTGTGTAGGTCAAATTCAGCCCTTCCAAAAACGGCGCATACCGCCGCTGCACCTCCTTGGCGCAGAGATACAGCGGAAAGCACAGCTGGTTTTTCAGACGGAGCGGCTCATACTTGCTGTCCATCAAATCAGCGCCGCGATGTCGCCCTCGATTTTTTCAGGCTCCACGGTGGGATTGTATCTGCCGACGACCTTGCCCTCGCGGTTTACCAAAAACTTGGTAAAGTTCCACTTGATGTCCTCCGGCGCCTTGGTGCTCTTGCTGATTTTGGCAACCGCCTTCATCGCCGCCTTTGCTTTGAGGCCCTTGACCTCTTCCTCGGGCATTTCTTTTTTCAGGAAGGTGAACAGCGGCTCCTCGTTCTCGCCGTTGACATCTACCTTTTTCATCTGGTCAAACTGTGTTTTATAGCGGAGGGTGCAAAATTCGTGAATCTGATCGTCGCTCTCGGGCGCCTGGTTCGCAAACTGATTGCACGGAAAATCCAGAATCTCAAAGCCCTTGTCATGGTACTTTTCAAACAGCTCCTCCAAGCCCTTGTACTGCGGTGTAAAACCGCAGCCGGTGGCGGTGTTGACGACCAAAACGACCTTGTTTTTGAGTGCGGCGAGGTCAAAATCCTGACCTTTTCTTGTTTTTACCTTGTAATCGTAGAATGACATGTGCAAAGCCTCCTTTGAAATAATTATTTTGTTTGCAAATTAATTGTAACAAAATTATTTGCGTTTGTCAAGGGGTTTTTAAAAAATATTTTGTGTGCAAATTAATTGTAAAATAGCGCAGAAGTTCCCACTCAAATTACATAAAACTTCTTGTAATATTTCTAATTCTATGTTACAATTGTACCAAGCACAAGCGAATTTATACAAAGAAAGAGGTTTTTTTATGAAAGTGACAAACGACATTATCTATGTTGGCGTTAACGACCACAAAATTGACCTGTTCGAGGGTCAGTATGTGGTTCCGAACGGCATGGCATACAACTCCTATGTAATCCGCGACCAAAAAATCGCCGTGATGGACACGGTTGACCGCAACTTCAAGTTTGAGTGGCTGAACAATCTGGACGAGGCGCTGGGCGACCGCAAGCCCGACTATCTGATTGTGCAGCACATGGAACCCGACCATTCCGCGAACATCTTCAATTTTATGAACAACTATCCCGACGCGACCATCGTTTCGAGCGCCAAGGCGTTCACCATGATGAAGAATTTCTTCGGAACCGAATTTGAGGACAGAAGAATCGTCATCAAGGAAGGCGACACCCTCGAGCTGGGCGAGCACACCCTCCATTTTGTGGCGGCTCCCATGGTTCACTGGCCGGAGGTTATGATGACCTACGACAGCAAGGACAAGGTGCTCTTCTCCGCCGACGGCTTCGGCAAGTTCGGCGCGCTCGACGTGGAAGAGGACTGGGCCTGCGAGGCAAGACGCTACTACATCGGCATCGTCGGCAAATACGGCGCACAGGTGCAGAGCGTTTTGAAAAAGGCGGCGACACTGGACATTCAGATTATTTGTCCGCTCCACGGTCCTGTTCTCAGCGAAAATCTCGGCTATTATCTCAACCTCTACAACACCTGGTCGAGCTACAGCGTGGAGACCGAGGGCATTATGATCGCCTATACCTCCGTCTACGGCAACACCAAGCAGGCGGTGGAGCTGCTTGCCGAAAAGCTCAAGGCAAACGGCTGCCCCAAGGTTGTCGTCAACGATTTGGCGCGTGAGGACATGGCGGAGTGTGTGGAGGACGCGTTCCGTTACGGCAGAATCGTGCTCGCCACCACCACCTACAACGCCGAAATCTTCCCCTTCATGCGTGAATTTATCAACCACCTGACCGAGCGCAATTTCCGCAACAAGCAGATTGCGCTGATTGAGAATGGCTCCTGGGCGCCTCTTGCTGCCAAGACCATGAAAAAGATGCTCGAGGGCTGCAAGAATATTGAGTTTGTGGAGCCGACTGTCCGCATCATGTCCGCGCTCAACGACGACAGCCGCGCACAGATTGACACGCTCGCAAAGGCGCTCTGTCACGACTACATCGAGCAGGACGGCGAGACCGCCAACAAGAACGACCTGACCGCGCTCTTTAACATCGGCTACGGTCTGTATGTCGTAACCTCCAACGACGGCAAAAAGGACAACGGCCTGATTGTCAACACCGTCACCCAGGTCACCAACTCGCCCAACCGCGTTGCCGTCTGCATCAACAAGCAAAACTATTCGCATCACACCATCAAGCAGACCGGCGTGATGAACGTCAACTGCCTGTCCGTTGACGCGCCGTTCTCCGTATTCCAGAACTTCGGCTTCCAGAGCGGCAAAAACGTGGACAAGTTTGCGGACTGGACGCCGCTGCGCTCCGACAACGGTCTGGTGTTCCTGCCCAAATATATCAATTCGTTCATGTCCCTCAAGGTAGAGAACTACATCGACCTCGACACCCACGGCATGTTTATCTGCTCCGTCACCGAGGCGCGTGTGCTCTCCGACAAGGACACCATGACCTACACCTACTACCAGAACAACGTCAAGCCCAAGCCCGAAACCGAGGGCAAAAAGGGCTGGGTCTGCAAGATTTGCGGCTATGTCTACGAGGGCGAGGAGCTGCCCGAGGACTTCATCTGTCCGCTCTGCAAGCACGGCGTCGCCGATTTTGAGCCGATTGAATAACGGCGCACAGAGACTTGTACATCTTTTGACAATTCGCGATTAATTATGATAAAGGGCGCACCCTTGACCGGGCGTGCGCCCTTTTGACAATCACCGGAGAACACTATGAAACAATATATTCTCGCCTTGGACGAGGGCACAACGAGTGCGCGCAGTATTCTGTTTGACCGCGAGTGTAACGTGGTCTGCATGGCGCAGCACGAATTTCCGCAAATCTATCCCCGTCCGGGCTGGGTTGAGCAGGACCCGATGGATATCTACGCCAACCAATACAGCTCCATGACGGAGTGCATTGCCAAGAGCGGCGTATCGCCCGACGAGATTGCCGGCGTCGGCGTGACGAATCAGCGCGAGACCGCCATCGTCTGGAACAAACGGACGGGCAAGCCGGTTTACAATGCCATCGTCTGGCAGTGCCGCCGCACCGCCGACCTCTGCGACGCGCTGGAACGACAGGGCTGTGCGGAGCTGATTGCGCAAAAAACCGGTCTCAAGCTCGACGCCTATTTCAGCGGCACCAAAATCAAATGGATTCTCGACAATGTGGAGGGCGCACGTGAGCTGGCAAACCGCGGCGAGCTGCTGTTCGGCACGGTGGACAGTTGGCTGCTGTGGAAGCTGACCGACGGCAGGGTGCATGTGACCGACCGCACCAACGCCTCGCGCACCATGCTCTACAATATTAACACCTGCGAGTGGGACACAGAGCTGTGCGCCCTGCTGGACATTCCCATGAGCATGCTGCCCGAGGTCAGAAGCAGCAGCGAAATCTACGGCAAAATGAACCTGATGGGCGCGCGCGTGCCGATTTGCGGCATTGCAGGCGACCAACAGGCGGCGCTCTACGGACAGGGCTGTCTGCACAAAGGCGACCTCAAAATCACCTATGGCACCGGCTGCTTTTTGCTCGCCAACACCGGCAACGCCCCTGTATTCAGCCGCCGCGGACTGGTGGCAACCGTCGCAGCGACCTGTGCAGGAGAGCCGGTGCAATATGCGCTGGAGGGCAGCGTCTTTGTCGGCGGCGCGGTGATTCAATGGCTGCGCGACGAGCTGCGCATGATCAAGGACTCCGCTGACAGCGAATACTTTGCGCGCAAGGTGCGCGACAACGGCGGCGTCTATATCGTGCCTGCCTTTGCCGGACTGGGCGCGCCGCACTGGCACATGCGTGCCCGCGGCGTTATCACCGGACTGACGCGCGGCGCCGGTGTGGAGCATATTATCCGCGCGGCGCTGGAATCTATCGCCTACCAATCCGACGACGTGATTGCCGCTATGCGCAGCGATATGAACAGCGATATTCGCGTGCTAAAGGTTGACGGCGGCGCCTCCTCCAACAATCTGCTGATGCAGTTTCAGGCGGATATTTCCGATTTGGAGGTTATCCGTCCGGCGCAGAAGGAGGCGACGGCGGCAGGCGCGGCGCTGCTTGCCGGAAAAGCGGTCGGCTTCTACAAAGGGCTTTCGTTTGACAAGCAGCTCAACACGGTTTTCAAGCCCTACATGGCGGCGGACGAACGCCGCAGACTGCTCAGCGGCTGGCGCCGCGCGGTCAAAGCATGCTTAGCAAGTGAGGAATCATTATGACCATAACAGAAAGAAGAATCCCCTCCTCCGACGGTGTTCACCGGCTTTTTTGCCGTGTCTATCAGCCGGACGGTGACATCAGAGGGCTGTTTCATGTCGTACACGGCATGACCGAATATATTGACCGCTACGACGCCTTTTTGCGCGAGATGACGGAGCGCGGATATTTGTGCTACGCCTTTGACAATCTCGGACACGGCCGCACAGTCAACGACGACAGCGAGCTGGGCTTTTTGGTGGACTGGCGGTTCATGGTGAACGACGTGCAAAACGTCTCCAAGCAGATGAAGCGCGAATACGGCGCCGGTCTCCCCTGCTTTTTGCTGGGACACAGCATGGGCTCATTTATTGCGCGCTGCGCCTCCGATCCCCAAATCTGGGATAAGGTTATCTATATGGGCACAGGCGGTCCCAATCCTGCCTCAAAGGCGGGCTTGGCGCTCATCAGGCTCCGTATCCGTCAGGAAGGACAGCACGCCCTCAGTCCCGAGATTGAAAGGATGGCGTTTGGCTCCTACCGCAAGCATTTTCAGGACGACCCCGACCCCATCGCGTGGCTGAGCACCCAAACCGAAGTGCGCGACGCCTACCGCCAAGACAAATACTGCACCTTCTCGTTCACGCTCAACGGCTACTACAATTTGGTGAAGCTGCAATCGCTGAGCAACAGCAAAACATGGTTTACCCATATCAGCGACAGCCTGCCGATTCTGTTGGTATCCGGCACCGAAGACCCTGTCGGCAACTACGGAAAGGGCGTTACCGCCGTGTACAAGCAGCTGAAGCGCCACGGCAAAAACGTCACAATGAAGCTCTATGAGGGCTATCGCCATGAGATACTCAACGACCTCTGCCATGATGAGGTGGTGCAGGACATTTTGAATTTTATTCAATAAATCACAAAAGGGACGTGCCGCAAAGCATGTCCCTTTGTTGTTAAGGCAATACCGCATAATTCAGGTGTGCGGATTGCGCAGTAAGATTTTTCGTCAGGTTGTACAAATAAATTGAGGTAAGGCTGTCGCCTTGCCGAGATTTTTTGGGCAAGCTGACGGAATAAGATTCAAGCAAGCCGTGCGCCTTGAATTGTGCGGTGTTGCCTTATGAATCTTTTTTCAGCAGCATCGCGTTGCCGAGGCGAATACTGCCCCACAGACGGTTCCACGGACGCTTGGTGTCGTCGGGCGTCTGGCGGCGGAAGTTCAGTCCTGCCGCATCCTCGATGTCGTCAAATGCCACCTGCTCGTTTTTCTTGTTGAAGAAGATGTAGCGCGTGA
>CAMJOD010000049.1 GCA_946407465.1 uncultured Clostridia bacterium | reverse complement strand
GTGACCGACGGCAAAACCGACATCTATTCGGTGGGCGTTATGCTCTATGAGATGCTCGCGGGCAAGCTGCCGTTTGACGGTGACAGCGCCGTCAGCGTGGCGCTGATGCAGCTCAACGAGGAGCCCAAGCGTCCGCGCGAAATCAATCCCTCTATCCCTGTCGGCTTGGAGCAGATTACGATTCGCGCCATGGAGAAGGAGCCGAACAAGCGCTACACCTCCGCAGCCGAAATGCTCAGCGACATCGACCGCTTCCGTCTGAATCCCTCCATCGTCTTTGACTACGGTTCTTCCTACGTGGACGACGAGCCCACCAAGTTTGTGGAAGAAAAAGACAAGGACAAAGACAAAGACAAGAACGCCGCCAAGGAATTGGAAAAGGAAAAGGCGAGGGAAGAGAAGCGCGAAAAGAAAGAGAAGAAAGAAAAAGAAAAAGCGGAAAAACGCGAGAAAAAGGAAAGAGAAAAGGAAGCGGCGCGCAAGGCAGCCGAGGAGAAAAAGGCTGAAAAAGAAGAAACCGTGACCTATGCCGACGAGGAATACAAGGAGCACGGCAACGGCTACTACGCCTTCAAGGGCATTTTGATTGCCGCCGTTCTGCTCGCCCTGATTTTCGGCGTGCTGGCAGTTGTGCGCGGCATCACCTCCAACCAGGCAAAGGATGTGCAGGTGCCTGCCTATGTCGGCAAATCGCTGATGGAAATCAAGGAGAACAATCCCGAGAACTTCCAGTTTGAGATAAAGAGCCGTTACGACCAGTCCCAGACGCCGGGCGTTGTGCTTGCGCAGGATCCGGCTGAGTATATGACCGTCAAGAGCGGTTCCGTTGTGACGCTGACCATCAACAGCAGCGACGACGAGATTGCGGTGCCGTTCTTCAACACCTCCTTCAAGAAGGAAGATGTTGTCAAGAAGATTAAGGAGCTCGGCCTTGTTCCCGAGGAGGTCAAGGTGGAGGACGCCAACGCGGCAAAGGATTATGTCGTCGGCACCTTCCCCGTAGCCGGCGCCAAAGCGCCCGTCGGTTCCACTGTCTATATCTATGTTTCCAACGGCGAGCGCCCCGGCGTGGTGGAGATTCCCTCCGTTATCGGCATGACGCTCAGCGAGGCGGAGGAAACCCTTGAGAATCTCGGCATCACCGTGCAGACCAGGTCTGACGACGAGAGCCGCGAAAAGAAGGATACCGTCATCGCCGCCACACCTCTGCCGCACGGCAAGGTGGAGGCAGGCACCGTTGTGGAGCTGACCGTCAGCTCCGGCAAGGGCGACAAGAGCAAGGTGACGCTGAACGTCGATATGCCCAAGAATGTTTACAAGATGATTGAGCTGACCGTTACCGTAGACGGCGAGCGCGACGACGAAAAGACCCAGCAAGTCAACCCGATCGAGACGCCTACCGCCAAGATAGAAATCGAAAATTCCGGCACCAAGACCGTTGTCGTGCTGCTCGACAACCAGCCCTACCGTGAATACAAGCTCGACTTCACACTGGGCACCGTCAGCACAACCGTTTATGAATATGTTCCCGTAACCGAGGCGCCGACCTACTACGTGGAGCCGTACACCGAGTATGTCGATCCGTACGCCGGCGGATATGTGGATCCGAACGCGTATGATTCCACTGTGTACGATCCCAACGCCTATCTCTATTACTAAATGATGGAGCGGAGAACCGGACTTTTGATGAAGTCCATTGGCGGATTCTATTATGTTCGCAGCGGCGCAAAAGATTTTGAATGTAAAGCAAGGGGGAGCTTCCGAAAAAAAGGAAGCTCTCCTGTCGTAGGGGACAGGGTTGTGTTCTCTGTTCCCGACGACGACGGCTACTGCGCGATAGAAGAGATTCTGCCGCGCAAAAACAAGCTCCTGCGTCCTGCGCTCTGCAATATCGACGCGCTTGTTATCGTCTGCTCCACCGTGGATCCGCTGCCGAATTTTCAGGTGATCGACAAAATGACGGCGGCTGCGGTGAACAACCGCATGGAGCCGGTGATTGTGGTTTCCAAAAACGACATCAAAAACGGCGACGAGGTGGCGCGGATTTATCGCAGCGCAGGCTTTGAGGTCTTTCAGTGCACACCGGAGGACAAGGAAGAAATCGCGCGGCTGCTCGCGTTTTTGCAGGGCAAGGTCACGGCGTTTATCGGCAACAGCGGCGTGGGCAAGTCAACGCTGCTCAACAGCCTCTTTCCGGCGCTCAGCCTGCGGACGGGTCAAATCAGTGAAAAGCTCGGCAGAGGACGGCACACCACACGCGTGGTGGAGCTGTTTGCGCTGGAGGGCTGTTATGTAGCTGACACGCCCGGCTTTTCGACAGTCGATTTGCAGCGCTATGAGATTATTGACAAAAACGAGCTGCAATACTGTTTCCCCGAGTTTGAGCCGTATTTGGGTCAGTGTCAGTTTACATCCTGCGCCCATGTGTGCGAAAAGGGCTGCGCGGTGCTCGACGCGCTGCGTGAAGGCAGTATTGAACCATCGCGCCACGACAGCTATGTGGCGATGTATAACGAAGTAAAGGATATTAAGCATTGGCAGCTGAAATGAACCAACAACGGCGTTGTGTGATTATCGCCGGTGCGCCGAACGCGGACACGGCTTTTCTCGCGCAAACGGTGCGGCCGGAGGATTATTTGATTTGCGCCGACCGGGGCTATGCCGCCGCAAGCGCGGCAGGCTTGGCGCCCGACTTAGTCGTCGGCGATTTTGATTCCTACGGCGGCGCTTTGCCGGACGACTGCGAGGTGGTGCGGCTCTGTCCCGAAAAGGACGACACCGACACCATGCACTGCGTCAATCTGGCGCTGGAGCGCGGATTTCGGGAGTTTTTGCTCCTGTCCGCCATCGGCGGCAGGCTCGACCACAGCATCGCCAACCTCTGCATTGCGGAGTATCTGGCGGAGCGCGGCGCACGCTGCACGATTCTGTCACGGCACGAAGAAATTCGTCTGCTGACAGAGGGCTGCTATCCGCTGAACGGCTGCCGCGGCATGACCTTTTCGGTCTTTCCGTTCGGCTGTCAGCGCGTGACGCTCAGCTATGAGGGCGCGTATTATCCGCTTACAAACGGCACCCTGACCCACAGCTTCCCGATGGGCGTCTCCAATGTGTTCACAGCCGACCGCGCGCAAATTACTGTTCACAGCGGAAGGGCGCTGCTGCTTATCAACAAATCCATAACGTAACCAAAAAGCTTTCCTGCGCTGCACAGCTATTAATAGCAATCTGCCGCTGACGGGAGAGCGTTTTTGCAACTTTTTTTGGCAATGCATCCGTATTGTTAATACCGTTACCTGAAGAGCTTTTTGGTCTGAAAGGGCTTTATCAGGAATATATGAAAAAGGATGAGATGATACAGATGTTATTTTTCAGAAGATTATTGACGCTGACCACTTGCACGGCGGTGCTGCTGTCCTGCCTTTTCTTCGGCGGCTTGACCGCCTTTGCAGCGGAAACCGAACCGCAGTGGGAGATGACCGTGCCGCAAATTCGCGTTACGACCGAAAACGGAAACGGCACCACTCTCCAAAAGGAGGACGGCTACCAAAACGCGCAGATTACCATCACCGATACCGACGGCAGCGTTCTCTCGAACAGCTGTCAGTTCAAGGTGCGCGGCAACACCACCGCGCTCAGCTGGGTAGAGAAAAAAGCGTTTACCTTTAAGTTCGACAAAAAGACAGATGTGCTCGGTATGGGCAAGGGCAAAAAGTGGGCGCTGATTGCCAACGCCTTTGACCCGACGCTGCTGCGCAACTACATGGCACTGTCGCTGGCAAAAAAGCTGGGACTCGCCTACACCTCGGAATTTCGCTTTGCCGAGCTATGGGTGGACGGTGTTTTTCGCGGCTGTTACCTGCTGGCGGAGCCGGTGCAGGAGGGCAAGGACAGGGTCAATATCGACGTCAAGAGCAATGAGGGCAAGAACGATTTTTTGATAGAATACGAGGCGAGCCGCCAAGAGGACGGCGTCACCTATTTTACCGTGCAAAACCTGCGCTTTATCGCAAGCGAGCCGGAGGAGCCGGACGAGACGCAGCTTGACTATATCAAGAGCACGATGGACGCCGTTCTGTCCGCTGTCCGGCGCGGCAATCCGGAGGAGATAGCCCAAAAAATCGACGTGGCGTCCTTTGCCAAGTTCTACCTGCTCAATGAGTTTCTCAAAACCTTTGACTTCGACATGAGCTCCGTGTTCTTCTACTATCAAAACGGCAGGCTCTGCGCCGGTCCTGCCTGGGACTACGACCTCAGCGCCGGCAACGCCAATCCCGACTATCTGCCGCGCGGCTTGGCGGCGCACGGAACCGAGGGCGTCTTTGCCGACAAAAATATATATCGTTACCTCGCCGATCAGGACTGGTTTATTGACGCGGTGCGGTCGGAGTATCGTGCCCATTACAGCGATTTTGTCGGTATTTACGCCGACGGCGGCTTGCTCGATACCGCCTGTGCGCAATACGGCGACGTTTTCAGCCGCAATTATAAGGAGGCAGGCTGGTTTGTCGGCAAGTGGTGGATTAATATTCAGATGAAGCCGCTGCTGACCTACGACAAAAACTTTGCCTATCTAAAGGACTGGTGCCGTCAGCGCAACATGTGGATGACCGGCTGCTACATGCCCTTTGCCAAGGGTGATGTGAACGGCGACGGCACGGTGACGGTGAATGACGTGACGCTTTTGCAGCGTTTTCTGGCGAAGATGCAGCCGGATATTCCGCTGGCTGCGGCAGACGTCAACGCCGACGGCGCTGTGACCGTAGAGGACGCCACGCTGATGCAGCGCCGTTTGGCAGAATACGAATAATCTGCCGGAGCGGTCAGCTGCGCGCCAAAATTGTCAAAGCTTATCGAAATCTTTTAAAAGCTATGGACAATTGGAAAAAAGCATGTTATAATTATATGGTATTTTGAGGTAATAGACGGTTTGTAACAAAATTGTAAACAAATTGTCGGCTTCTAACCTTGCAAAAAAACACTTATCTGTGATATAATTCTTTGTGGAAAAAATAGATTTATATAAACAAGATAGAATTGGAGTGACAGCAATATGCCATTATGTATGGGTTGTATGCAGGAAATCGGCGAAGAAAAGCTTTGCCCAAACTGCGGCTTTGACAATACAGAAAAACAGCAGGCTCCGTTCTTGGCTTACGGCACCGAATTGGCGGGACGCTATATAATCGGCGCAGGCATTGACACCAACGGCGAGAGCACCCGTTATTTGAGCTATGACAAGCAGACCGGCGATGTCGTGATAGTTTGTGAGTTTTTGCCGATGGGGCTGTTCTCGCGCGGTGAGGACGAGACCGAGCTGCACGTTGCGCTGGACGACAAAGAGACCTTTGAAAAGCTCAAGGACGATTTTCTCAATTATTACCGTGTTGTTTCGGAGCTGCGCGAGCTGACGGCGCTGATGAATATCCACAACATCTTCGAAGAAAACAAGACCGCCTATGTGGTGGAAGAAAACGAGGATTTGATTCCGTTTGAGGAGTATGTGGAGCGCAGCAACGGCAGTCTCGAGTGGGACATTGCGCGTCCGCTGTTCATGCCGGTGATTTCCGCCATGGAAGCGCTGCACAAGCGCGGCGTGGGTCACTACGCCATCTCGCCCAAAAACATGTACATAACCGCGCAGGGCAAGATTAAGATTTCGGGCTTTGCCACCGAAAACGAACGCAAGCGCGGCACGGCTCTCAAGTCGCAGCTCTTCTCCGGCGCGGCGGCTCCCGAGCAGTATGAGGATAATTTTCCGCTGGATGACGCGACCGATATCTACGGCTTCTGCGCCACGCTGTTCTACGCGCTGACCGGTCGTCAGCCCAAGAGCGCACCCGAGCGTTTGCAGGACAGCCGTCTGCTGATGAGTACCAACACCGTCAAGCGCCTGCCGCCGCACGTTGTTTCGGCACTGGCAAACGGCTTGCAGGTGGAGCGCGAGAATCGTATCGCTGACTTTGACGACTTGCGTTCACAGCTCTCCGTGGCGCATACCGCCAAGGCGATTCAGGATGAGATTTCCCGCACCGCGAGCATGAATCTTTCCGCGGCGACCGACAAAAAGCCCGAGAAAAACGGCATGTCGCACACGACGGTCACCATTATCGCCGCAGCCATCACGGTTTTGGTTCTCGGCACCATCGGCGCCTTTTGGCTGATGCAAAATCCCTTGGGCGGCATGTTCGGCAACAATAACAGCAACATTCCCGAGGCGACCAAGGTAACCGAATGGACAGGCGCCACGATTCCGAATTTTGTCGGCAAGACCTACGATCAGGCGGTTGAAGCGGCAAAGACAGATGAATCACTCAAAATTCTCCGCAATTATACGGATGATTTCAGCGATGAGGTCAAGGAAGGCAGCATTATGGCGCAAAATCCGCCTGCCGGCACCCGTGTAACGCCAGAGGATGCAGCCGCAGGTGTGAACATCAGCCTTACCGTCAGCCGCGGCAAGCAAATGCGCGAGCTGCCCGACATCGAGGGACAGACCCTTGAAAAGGCAGGCGAGCTGATTGCCGCACAGGGCTTGCTTGCGACGCCCCAGTACGCCTACAATGACAAATACGCCGAGGGCATTGTCGTCGGCTACAAAGATAAAACAAAGGGTGAGACCGTTGAATACGGCACCAATGTTTCTGTTATTGTCAGCAAGGGCAAGCAGGTTTCCACCACATCCTCCTCCGGCGGCCAAGAGGAAGATTACGACGAAGATTACGACTATTAATTCAATTCATTTGACAGGGACGGTGCGCCGTCCCTGTTTTTTTGGAGAGCTTTGGTAAAAATAGACAAAGATTTGCCGAATTATTTTCTGTCGCACTCGCAATTCCGTTGCATTTGCAATTGAATTATTTGCCGAAAAGCGGTAAAATATAACTATAAAAAGGGTTTTGAAGCTTGACAGATTTTAGGTAATTTAGGAGTTTACAAGAGATTCCCAAAATCTCTGCCAATTTAATTCAGCTTATTCCTTCTATAACCCAATTTACCCCCTGAAGCAGTCGAGGTTTTTTCCTCGGCTGTTTCCTTTTCACAGAAATTTTTTGGATATTTAGTCATTTTGCCTATGTTAAAATTTGGAGAAAAATGATATAATAAATATAGAAAAATCGCATAGATATGC
This sequence comes from uncultured Clostridia bacterium, assembly GCA_946407465.1. GTDB lineage: Bacteria > Bacillota > Clostridia > Oscillospirales > Acutalibacteraceae > Ruminococcoides. Next base: position 6,867 of record CAMJOD010000049.1, on the reverse strand, counting down.
GGTTTTTTAAATCTTACAAAGGGGTGTCAAAAATTGTTTTGCGTCGGTCAGACAGTGCTCTATGGTTCTAATGGCGTGTGTATGGTTGACGATGTTACGGAGAAGCGTATCGGCAAAATCAAGATGCAGTATTATGTCTTGAAGCCCTTATGCACCAACACCTCAACCCTATTTGTGCCGACCGCCAATCAGCAGCTTGTCAGCAAGATGCGCTGCATTCTTACCAAGGAGGAGGCGGAGGCGATTTTGCAGGATTTGCCGCCGTGCGGTGACTGGAATAACAACAAGCTGGAGCGCAGCGAGCAGTTTCGGGCGATTATCGCGGAGGGCTCTTGCGTGGAGTTGATTCGGCTGATTCGGCTGCTTCGCACGCACGAGCAGGAGCAGCTTGCCCGAGGAAAACGCCTGCACATCACGGACGAGCGTTTTTTGAAGGAAGCTGAAAAAATGATTTGTGAGGAGTTCGCGTTGGTGCTGCAAATCAGCCGCGACGAGGTACTTAAACGCATTTTGCAATAATCCGGCACGCTGTTTCGGCAGCGTGCTTTTTTTGCCTGCGTGTGCTTCCCGACAAAAAGCCTTTACAAATCCGCTTTGTCATAGTACAATATGGTTACACCTTTGAAAGCGAGGAAATATTATGAAACGAACCAAACGAAGCCTGTCTTTGCTGATGATTCCGGCAATGCTGTTCGGGCTTGCTGCTTGCGCCAAAGCGCCGTCACAGCAGCCGACCGAAGCGGCAACCACAGCCACGGAGCCGGAAACGACTGTCAGCACATCGGACTCACTTTTTGAGAGCATGACGCTGGAAGAAAAGGTGGGACAGCTTTTTTATATGTGCTATCCCGACGACAGCTATGCCGAGACCATCAAGCAATATCACCTCGGCGGTCTGGTGCTGTTTGGCACGCATTTTGAGGACAAAACCGCCGACGAAATCCGTCAGCAAATACAAGCCTATCAAAAGTGCGCCGAAAAAGTCGGTCTGCTCATCGGCGTAGATGAGGAGGGCGGCGACGTGGTGCGCGTCAGCAGCAATCCGAATCTGCGCGGCGAGGCTTTTTGGTCGCCCAGGGAGACCTATCAAAACGGCGGCTGGGACGCGGTGACGGCAGCCGAGACCGAGAAGGCGGAGCTGCTGCTCTCGCTCGGCGTCAATGTCAACAACGCGCCGGTGTGCGACGTGACCGCCAATGAGGAGAGCTTTATCTACAGCCGTTCGTTCAGCGGCGACGCCAACGACGTCTGCACCTATGTGACCAAGACGGTCGGCATTTGCCGCGACAAAAAGCTCGGCACCGTGCTCAAGCATTTCCCGGGCTACGGCGACAACACCGATACCCACGAAAACATGGCGTATGACGAAAAGCCCTATGAGGCGTTTCAGCAGAGCGACTTTTTGCCCTTTAAGGCAGGCGTCGAAGCCGGCGCTGACGCGGTGATGGTGGCGCACAATATTGTGACGAGCATGGACGCTGATGTGCCTGCCTCCCTTTCGGCAAGGGTGCATCAGATTCTGCGCGACGAGCTGCACTTTGACGGCGTCATCATGACCGACGACCTATCTATGGAGGCGATTACACAGTACACCGGCTCCGACGCGGCGGCAGTTGCGGCGGTCAAATGCGGCAACGACCTGCTCTGCTGCACCGATGTGGCGACGCAGGTTCCGGCGGTTCTCAAAGCCGTGCAGAACGGCGAAATCTCCGAGGAACAAATCAACGCCTCCGTCAAGCGCATCCTCCGCTGGAAAGAGCATTTGGGACTGATTAAATAAACAAATAAGAAGGTTTTTTATGGAATATTCAACAATACTGGCACAACAATTTGATATAAAAGAGGAATACGCCGCCAACATCATCGCGCTGCTCGACGACGGCAACACGATTCCGTTTATCGCGCGTTACCGCAAGGAAATGCACGGCTCCATGGACGACCAGCTGATTCGAGCGTTCAGCGAAAAGCTGGAATACCTGCGCTCGCTCGACAAGCGCCGTGAGGAAATCCGCGCCTTGATTGAGGTGCAGGAAAAGCTGACGCCCGAGGTGAGCGCTTCGCTGGACAAGGCGCAAACGCTCAGCGAGCTGGAGGATATTTACCGTCCGTTCCGTCCCAAGCGCAAGACGCGCGCGTCGGTGGCAAAGGAACGCGGCTTGGAGCCGCTGGCGCTGGCGCTGTTAAAGCAGGAAAAGGGCTTTTCGCCGTCGCGGTACGCCGAGGGCTTTGTGGACGAAGAAAAGGGCGTCGGCAGCGGCGAAGAAGCCTTGCAGGGCGCCAAGGATATTATCGCCGAGCAGGTGTCCGACAGCCCCGAAATCCGCAAGCGCCTGCGCACCATCGCGCAAAAAAACGCCGAGATAACCACCGGCGCCGCCGACCCCGAAAAGGACAGCGTCTACTCCATGTACTACGACTATCACGAGCCGCTCAAAAAGATGGCAGGTCACCGCGTACTCGCCGTGAACCGCGGCGAAAAAGAGGGCTACCTAAAGGTCGGTATGGTGCTCGACGAGCAGCAGCCGCTGGGCGTGATTCATCATGTGCTCGACAAAAATCAAAATCCACTGTGCAGCGATTTGCTGCGCGAGGCAGGCGACGACGCCTACAACCGTCTGATTTTTCCGTCTCTGGAGCGTGAAATGCGCAGCGAACTGACCGAGGCAGCCGCCGAGAGCGCCATGAAGGTATTTGCGACCAACCTCAAGCAGCTTCTTATGCAGCCGCCTGTCAAGGGCAAAACCGTGATGGGACTCGACCCGGGCTACCGCACCGGCTGCAAGGTCGCCGTGGTGGACAGCACCGGCAAGGTGCTCGACACCGCCGTGATTTATCCGACGCACGGCGAGCGCAAAATTGCCGAATCCAAGCAGACACTCAAACGCCTGATTGGCAAGCATCATGTTGACATCATCTCCATCGGCAACGGCACCGCGAGCAAGGAAACCGAGATGTTCACCGCCGATTTGCTCAAGGAGCTTGACCGCAAGGTCTATTATATGGTTGTCAGCGAGGCAGGCGCGTCGGTCTATTCGGCGTCAAAGCTCGCCGCAGCCGAGCTGCCGGAGCTGGATTTGACGCTGCGCAGCGCGGTTTCCATCGCCAGACGACTGCAAGACCCCTTGGCGGAGCTGGTGAAAATCGAGCCGAAGGCAATCGGTGTGGGACAGTATCAGCACGATATGCCCCAAAAGCGGCTGGGCGAGACGCTCGACGGCGTGGTGGAGGACTGCGTTAATGCGGTCGGCGCGGATTTGAACACCGCTTCTCCGGCGCTGTTGGCGCGTGTGTCGGGCTTGAATGCCACGGTATGCAAAAACATTGTCGCCTACCGCGAAGAGAACGGCGCTTTTCATTCTCGTGCAGAATTAAAAAAGGTTCCCAAGCTGGGACCCAAGGCGTTCCAACAGTGCGCAGGCTTTTTGCGTGTGCCGGAGAGCAAGAATCCTCTCGACAACACCGGCGTTCATCCCGAGAGCTACAAGAGCGCCATGGAGCTGCTGCTGATTCTCAATTATTCTGATGAAGAAATAAAATCCGGAAAATATCCCGACCTGCCCCGGCGTGTCAAGGCGGCAGGCGCCAAAACGCTGGCGGACAAAATCGGTGTGGGCGTGCCGACGCTCGCCGATATTGTCAGGGAGCTGAGCAAGCCCGGACGCGATCCGCGCGACGAAATGCCGGCGCCCATGCTGCGCAGCGATGTGCTCGACATCAAGGATCTGAAAGAGGGCATGGAGCTAAAGGGCACCGTGCGCAACGTGATTGACTTCGGCGCGTTCGTTGACATCGGCGTCCATCAGGACGGCTTGGTGCATATCTCGCAGATTTGCGACAAATACATCAAGCACCCGTCGGAGGTGCTCAAGGTGGGGGACATTGTCAATGTCAAAATCCTTTCCGTTGACCCCGGCAAAAAGCGCATTTCACTCACAATGCGTTATGAATAAAGCAAAAAAGAAGCACTCGCGTTTGAGTGCTTCTTTTCTGTTCAGTCTGATTATTCAATAATTTTGATGGAGTTGATAACCGGCTGGTTCGCCTTGGCGACCGTGCCGTTGCTGTCCTCGACCTTGGCGGTCTCGGCAATCTTGTCCACAACCTCCATGCCGCTTGTCACCTTGCCGAACGCCGCGTATTCGCCGTCGAGATGCGGTGCGTCCTGGTGCATGATAAAGAACTGGGAGCTGGCGCTGTCCGGAGCGCTTGAACGCGCCATCGAAATCACGCCGCGCACATGCTTAATATTGTTGATAACGCCGTTGGACGCAAATTCGCCCTTGATCTGGTTGGTGCTTCCGCCCATGCCGGTGCCCTGCGGGTCGCCGCCCTGCACCATAAAGCCCTTGATGATGCGGTGGAAGGTCAGTCCGTCATAGAAGCCCTCGTTCACCAGATTGAGGAAGTTCTGCACGGTGAGTGGTGCGGTCTTGGAATCGAGCTCCACGGTGATTTTGCCGTAATCCTTTACGTCAATTTCAACGGTTTTGGAAGTGCCGGTGTAGGGCTTCTTGTATCCGTCGGCAGGCAGTGTCTCGGCAGAGTCGTCGGTGGCGTTAGCAGCTGGTGCTGTAGTCGGAGCAGCTGTTTGCTGCGGCTGTGTGGTTTTGGCAGTGCCGATGCCCTTGACTTCATTTTTGGCGCCGCAGCCGGCGAGCATAACGCAGGACAGTGCGAGCAGCAGCGCAACGGCAACGCAGAGCGCTTTTTTGGTTGATTTCATTTTCATAACCTCCGTATTAAATTTCACGGCTATTATTTTACCACTTTCCTGTGTGCAAAGTCAAGGCAAATCCCAACATTTATTGACACCGTTCCACAATTATGATAAAATACAGGTTGGAATATTTTTTGGAAGTGAAGCAATGGACAGCGAAAGAATAACATATATAGAGGCAAAGCGCAAGTGGTTCAGTGTTGATTTTGGCGAGCTGTGGCGCTACCGCGACCTCATTCTCTTATTTGTCAAGCGCAACATCTCGGTTTCCTACAAGCAAACCATTCTGGGACCGCTGTGGATTTTGATTAATCCGCTGCTCTCCACCACGGTTTTTACGGTCATTTTCGGCGTCATCGCCGGCATTTCCACCGACGGCATGCCGCAGTTTTTGTTTTATATGTCGGGCAATGTGCTCTGGGGTTTTTTTTCCGGCTGCCTGAACAGAGGCTCCGGCACCTTTTTGGGCAATGCGCGGCTGTTTGGCAAGGTGTATTTTCCGCGTTTGGTCACGCCGATTTCCGATATTATCTACGGCTTTTTTAATTATCTGATACAAATGCTGGCGTTTGTGGGGCTTGTTATTTTCTTCGCGCTCACCAACGACGCGGTGCGCCCGAACCTGACGCTTGTCGCGGTACCGCTGATGGTGCTGCAAACGGCGCTCCTCGGCACGGGCGTGGGACTGATTATCTCCTCTATCACGACAAAATACCGCGACCTCCACATTCTTGTCAGCTTCGGCGTTTCGCTGTGGATGTACATCACGCCGGTGGTCTATCCTGTTTCGCGTATTCCGCAGTGGCTGAAGGGGCTGTTTATGCTCAACCCCGTTGCGCCGATTGTGGAGAGCTACCGCCACGCGTTTTTGGGCTGCGGCAGCTTTGAGTGGTTTTATTGGCTGATCAGCCTCGGCGTTACGGCTGTTGTGGTGCTGTTCGGATTGATTGTCTTTAACAAGGTAGAAAAGAACTTTATTGATACGGTATGAGCATGGATAAGAATTGTGTTATATTAACGGAAAATCTGCATAAGGAATACCGCCTCGGTGTAATTGGCACCGGCACGCTCCGCCACGATTTGCAGAGCTGGTTCGCCAAAAAACGCGGCAAGGAGGATCCGAACCGCCGCATCGGCACGCGTGATGTGGAGGAAGGCGACACCTTTATGGCGGTGGACGGCATCAATCTCGAAATCTACCGCGGCGAGCGCGTGGGCATTATCGGCGCCAACGGCGCGGGCAAGTCCACGCTCCTCAAGCTGCTGTCGCGCATCACCTCGCCCACCGAGGGAAGGATTGCCTATCGCGGCAGAATCGCGAGTATGCTGGAGGTCGGCACCGGCTTCCACGCCGAGCTGACCGGCAGAGAGAATATCTATCTCAACGGTGCGATTCTCGGTATGTCGCGCGCGGAGGTGGACAAAAAAATCGATCAGATTATCGCTTTTTCCGAGTGCGAAAAATTTATTGACACGCCCGTCAAGCGCTATTCCTCCGGTATGTTCGTCAAGCTTGCGTTCTCGGTCGCGGCGCACCTCGATGCGGAAATCGTCATCATGGACGAGGTGCTGGCGGTCGGCGACATGAAGTTCCAAAAAAAGTGCATTGCCAAAATGCGCGAGCTGGCAATCGACGAAAACCGTACGGTGCTCTATGTGTCGCACAATATGAGCACCATTCAGGATTTGTGCAACCGCTGCATTGTGCTCGACCACGGAAAAAAGGTCTATGACGGCGATGTGGACGAGGCGATCAAGCTCTATATGGGCGGCGACAACGACGAGTTCTTTGCCTTTGAATACAAGGACGACAGATACAAAAATCCCGTCAAGCGGCATGACATCAATCTCATCAAGACAAAATATATCGGCAGAACCACCAACCTCTTCTACGGCGACGAGCCAATCAAGCTGGAGCTGGAATGGGAAAACCTCGCCGACATTCCGTCGCTCTCTCTGCGCATTGAGGTGCAGGACGCCAGACGTATTCCCATCACCTCCTATCTGATTGAGGATTTTTACAGCGGCAAAAAGGGCGAGACGCACAAGCAGGCTTTTACGCTGGACGTATCCAAGATTACGCGCGGCAGGTATCTCACGCGCTACATCTTCTTCAACAAGAAAAACGAGCAGGTGGCATTTGACGACAT
>CAMJOD010000048.1 GCA_946407465.1 uncultured Clostridia bacterium | reverse complement strand
GACAAATACATGGCGGACATTGACCGCATGCTCGAAGAGGACCCGAAGTATAATTAAGGATTCAGGCGACCTTGTACAAAGGCGGACAGCGCAGGCTGTCCGCTTTTTTGTGTATATAATCGTTACGGAACAAGCCCCTGCCGCGTTTTTGCAGCAGGGGCTTGGTTGTATTATCCGTTCTCAACAGCCTCGTCTCTGCTGTTGGGAATAGTTATACATTATAATAATAGTCGATTTCGCTGACGGTATTGCCGCTCATAAAGAATTGCAGTGTCTTGACGCCGCTGCTGTAGATAACGTAGTTGCCGTCGGTGGCGTAGCCGTTGCCGTAGACAGCCGTGACGTCGTTGAGCGAGGAACCGGTCTTGACGCCCTTGGAGGTGGGAACAGCGGAGGACTGCACGTTGATTTCCAGCACCAAATCGTTGCCGCCGCTGGGATAGGTGTAAATCGTAAAGCCGTTGTACTCATAGGTCTTGTCCTCGCCTTCGCCGTGGCAGCTGGGAGCGGAGGACACATTGACGGCGTTGCCGAGCTTGGACAGCACGCTGCTCATGTTTTCGTTGAGCGAAACCCTCTGACCGTTACAGACAAAATCCGTGTCCGCCGCGCTAAAGGAGCCTTGGGGCTTGGGCGCCTCGGTAACGGCAGGCTTGGTGGCGACGGGCTTGGTGGCGGCAGGCTTGGTCTCTGCCGGCTTGGCAGCGGAAGACTGCGTCTGCGCAGACCTAGAAGCTTGATTGGAAGCGCTGCTTTGCGCCTTGGTGGTTGCCTGCGTCGTCTTTTTGGTTGTCGGCACAGTCGTCGCGGCGGTTGTGGCAGGCGCCTTTGTGCTGCCTGTCGCGCCCGTTGCGGCGGTGGAGCCGGGCTGTGTTCCGGCGGTGGTGTCGGCTGACTGCGAAACCGCGACCGTGCCGGTTTCTTCCTTCTTCTCCTCGGAACCGCAGGCGCTCAGCACAAGGGCGCCCTGCAGCAGCAGCGCCGCTGCCACGCAAAGTGTAATGATTCTCTTCATAAAAACCTCCATTTATATCGTGATAGTTTGAAGCGGCTGGGTGTGCGCGGCTTTTTTGCCGTTGGTGAACACGACAGCCGAATAGCTTCCCTTGGGAATGTCCTGTGTTGACAGCAGCAGCGAAAAACCGTTGCCGCTGTCCGCTCCGCCGAGCAGCTCCTGCTCATACACGGGAAACGCCTCGTAGCAGAGCGTCTGCTGTTCGGATTGCAGCTGAACATAGATATTGCTTTCCGTATCGAGCATGTGACTGTCCAGCGTGCCAAAGAGCCTGAGACTGCCTGCCGCGCTGTCGTCCGTCCGCATGCTGTTATCGGGCGAATCGCACGCCTGCTCCGGCAGTTCCCTGTCGATGGCGGCGGCAAACGCTCTGGGCGCCGTCTCGGTCAGCGTGGGCAAATTGCGCTCCACGATTTCCCAAACCATATCGTCATAGCCTGCCTGCACGGCAAAGGGATAATAACGCGAGATTGTCGCGCTTTGATATTGGCTGATAAAATACGGGAGCATCGCGCGTCCAAAGGAGTCGCGCAGCATATACAGCGAGCTTTGTCCGGACGGATTATCGGTGCGAATCAAACCGTCGCGCTTCTCGCTGTCGCCCATCAGCTCCTCCAGCAAGGCGGCTTTGTCGCCGCCGCGCGGCTGCCTGAAGCTTACGGAATCCATTTGGTAATCAAAATAATACTGTCCGCAGACGCGTCCGCTGTCGGGAAACGCCATCTTGGTCAAGTCGCCCGTCCAGGCTTGGCGGTAGGTGTAGGACGCGCCGTTGTAGCTTTCGTGTTCTCTGTCGAGCGCGTCCATGATGGCGTTGTAGCCATAGAGCGCGCCGAGGTTGTTCCAGTGGGTGTCGTCGCGCAGATACAGGTCGTTTTTTTGTCCGGCAAGCGCCTGCTCCATATCGAGCCGGTGCACGCCCAGCTTGTCGAGATACTGCCGCAAAAGCGAAAGATTGCTGTTCTCTCCCCTGATGTAACGCGCCGGCATATACTGCGGATAGAGCGTGTTTTTGTTGGGCACAACCGTAAACACAAAGCGGCTGCCCTCGCGCTCGGCGGCGTCCTGCGTCAGCCGGACGGTCTTTGCCATGCTGTACAGCGCGCGCGGACTAAGCGTGACGCCAAAATAATCGTCAAGTGTTTCTTCGCTGAACAGCCAGCCGTTTTTGCCCTGAATCACGCCGTTGGAGCTGCCGCGCAGCAGACTCAGGCGCAGGGTGTTTTCGGCGTTAATCAGCGGCACGCGCAGCGGATTCTGCTTGGAAAACCACGCGTCCGCCTCGGTGGAAAAGCCGCGGTTGACGCCGTCCTCGCCGATTAGCTGCGGAAATTCGTTTTCCGCTTCATTACCGATGGCTTTCGCGCCGCCGGAAAAAGGCTTGAGCGCCATCGGCACACAGCAGAGCAGCAGGAACACGGCGATATAAACAATTTGTAATTTCTTTTTCATGCCGCCCTCCTCAGAACCGGAAATAAATAAACGGATTATAGGTATCGGTGGAGAGCGCCAAAATGCAGAGAACAAAGAGCAGCAGTGAACCGACAGCCACTGCCGGCGCATAGAGCTTGGCGCAGCCTCCGCCGCAGATGACTGTGCGCAGCCGCTTGGAAACCGGCGCCGCAATCACCGCGCCAACGGCAAACAGCAACAGAAAATACGGCGACAACAGGCTGACCGCCTGCGGAAATCCGGACACCGCGTCAAAGCGGAAGCCGCAGAACATCCGGCTGATAAACACCAGTCCGTCGCCGATGGTGTCCGCGCGGAACAGCACAAACGCCAGTATCACAAAAAACAGCGTATAAACATGTCCCAGCACGGTGAGCAGCCGGTTTTTGGCAAGCCGCTTCGGCAGCGCCGTGTAGCTCTCCGCCAGCAGCAGCAGACCGTGCAGCACACCCCACATCACAAAGGTGAGGTTTGCGCCGTGCCAGACGCCCGTGAGGAGGAACACAATCATTTTGTTGATAACCGTGCGGTGCTTGCCCCTGCGGTTGCCGCCGAGCGGAATGTAGACATACTCCTTGAACCAGGTCGAAACGGAGATGTTCCATTTGCGCCAAAAATCGGTCATGCAGCCTGCCGCAAGCGGATAGTTGAAGTTCTCCTTAAACTCAAAGCCAAACATCTTGCCCAAGCCGATTGCCATGTCGCTGTAGCCGCTGAAATCAAAATAAATCTGCACGGTGTAGCAGACGGCGCCAATCCAAGCCGCGCCGATGCTCAGCTGCGACGGGTCAAAGCCGAACACCGTGTCGGCGGCAAATCCGGCTGCGTTGGCAATCAGCACCTTTTTTGCCAGACCGCAAACAAAGCGCTGTATGCCGTCCACGGTGCCCTGCACGGTAACGGAGCGGCTGTCAATTTGACGGGCAATGTCCTCAAAACGGATAATCGGTCCCGCGATGAGCTGCGGAAAAAAGGAAATATACAGAAAAATATCGAGAATATTGCGCCGAATCAGCGACGGCTTTTTGTAGGCGTCAATCACATAGGACATCGCCTGAAAGGTAAAGAACGAGATGCCGATTGGCAGCGCAATATCCGGCACGGAAAAACCGGCGTGAAAGACGGTTTTGACAAGCGAGAGTGTGTAGGTGAGATACTTGAACACAAAAAGCATGCCCACGTTGAACACAACCGAAGCAACCAGCACCGGTTTTTTGTACCGCTCGCTCGCCATTGCCCGACCGAAAAAGTAGTTGCAGATAACCGACAAAATCATCAGGAGCACGGCTGCCGGCTCGCCGTAGGCATAAAACACCAGGCTGACGATAATCAGCAGAATATTGCGCGCCCTGAGGTTTGGTATCACCAAATACAGGAGATAGGTGACGGGCAAAAAGAGAAATAAAAATACTTCGGAACTGAATACCATAGGTTACTCCCGTCAGACAGCGGCAGGATATTTTGTCTTATCCCAATCCTGATACTGCTTGTATACGCTGTCGGTCACAAAATACTGCACCGAGGCAGCGCGCGGCGGCGTAACAAAGTGGTGCGCGTCCACATGACGCCAGCCCTCCGCCGTCTTGCACAGACACCATGCGTGCTCCCAGCGCGCGCCGTAATTGTTGCAGCCAATCAGGCGCACGGTCTCAACGCCGATTTTGTTATATAAATAGTATATCATTGCCGAATTGTGATAGCAGCAGCCGCGGCGGTAGTTCAGCCAATAGACGCACAAATCCTCAATTTTGCCGTTGCCGGTGTTGCGGTAGGTCGTCTCATACACATAGTCGAACAGCGCCTTTTTGTTGACGTTTTTGTCAAAAATCAGGTCGTCCATCACCGCAGGCAGCGTGTTGACGTTGACGGCGGAATAGTTGCTCTTGACGCCGAGCGCCTTGTTGTAAATCCAGCCGCAGTGGTCGCCGTACTGCGCCTTGACCCATCTGCCGTCGGTGCTGGTGCCGTAGGTGGTAACGGCGGTTCCCTTGGAAAGAATCACGATGTTGGAGCAGTTCCACGCGGCGTCGGCACGCAGCGCAACGGCTGCCGTTGTTGTTTTGACAACAGAACCTGCGTTTGCCAGAACCGTCACAACCGTGCGCGCTGTCTTTCCGTTATAGGCGCTTGCCGTGATGGTGGCGGTGCCTGCCTTGTGCGCGGTCACCTTGCCGGAGGGCGTCACGCTGACAACCTCGGGATTGTCGGACGCATACTGCGCACTGTAGAGCGCCTCGTCCCAGTTGACCGTGCGCAGATAAAACTGCACCGATTCGCCTGCTATCATATTGACGCGGCTGCTGCTGAAGCTGACAGCGGTCGGCGCCTTTCTGACGGTGAGCCAGCATTTGGCTCTCAGACCGTTCACAGAGGTGACCGTCACGACGGCATAGCCGGTAGCCTTTGCCGTAATGACGCCTGTGGCGGCGTCTACCGCGGCAACCGCGGGATTGTCTATGCTAAAGCTTGCGCCGTAGCCCGTTCTGCTGCCGTCATAAATCGCCCTGAGCCGGTAGCTCTCCCCTACGCCGAGCGCGAGCATGGGCTGGCTGACCGTCAGCTTGTCGGGCGGCGTGATGCGGACAGACACCGCGCAGGAAGCCGTTTGTCCGTCTGCGCCGGTTGCCGTGATGACGGTTTCGCCCGCGTTTACGGCTGTCACATTTCCGTCTGCGTCCACAGTCGCAACCGCCGTGTCGCCGGAGACAAACTCCGCGTCGGCGGAAGCGCTGAGCTTGGCGCTCTCCCCGGGTTCAAGGGTCAGCGCCGACGGCTCTACGGTCAGCGGCGCCACCGGCTCCTCGGGCTTCCATTCGTCAAAATCAGCGATAAATTCCGCAAGATACCGCTGTATAATCGTCGCGTCGTCAATGCTGACCACACCGTCGCGGTTGACGTCGGCGGCGGTTGTTTGAATCGCGTCCTGCGCGGCAATTTCCGCCGCGAACTGCTGTATCAGCGTCACATCTCCGATGGTTATCGTGCCGTCACCGTCGGCGTCGCCGATGGTAACCGCTTCCGTCGCGTCGCTCTCAGCCGCAAAAGCGGTTACACAGCCTCCGGCCGCCAACAGCGCCGTCAATAACCATGCCGTTATTTTTTTCATTATCATCTCACCTTTCATTAACTTTTACATGTAGAACCACATTCTAGTATTGTATCACTTTAAAGTCCATATTTCAATATTTTTCCTCAAAAAAAACAGCAAAACCGCCCTGCTTCCGAAAGACCCTCGGGAGCAGGACGGCTGTTGTGTGTAAAAAAATGCCTAATAGCCCAGCGCTTCAATCAGCTGCTTGGCTTCGTCCTTGTATTTTTCGGCGACCTTGATATAGAGCAGGGTTTTGTCCACTCTGCAAAGATACATAAACTGACCGTCGCCTGTTTTTTCATAGGTGTTGTAGTTGCCGGAAGAAATCATCGACATGTTGCCCGACAGCTGGTCAAAGTTGTCCTTGTTGGTTTCAAACATCGCTTCCGCCTTGTCCGCCGCGTTGGCGGTCACAAAATCCGCCTGCCACGCGATGGCGGTGCCCTCTACCCTTCCGGCGGAGGTGGAGTTGACAACATGGTCATATTGCGCATAGGTCGAGGTTGTGTCCTGCGTATTCAGTCCCAGCGAAGCCGCTTTTGAAATGAAGTCCTTTGAGGTGACTGCGGTTTTGCTCTGTGCGCAGGCGCCGCATACCAGCGCCAAAATCAGACAAAATGCCGCGGTAAGGATAAGCCTTTTTGCAACCGATTTTTTCATAATGGTTCCCCTTTTGGAAATGTATTGCAGATGCTGTGCAGCTGCGGTCTTATTATACAATATTTTGTCATTTTATGCAAGTGGTTTTGTCAAAAACCGGCAGCCGCCCTGTCTCCGCCGCAAACGGAAACAGAACGGCTGTCCGACTCTTCATTTCGAGGTGCTCTTTATCTTATCTTCTGCTCTTTTTGTTGTCCGCCTTGATGGACTTGCTCCACGCACGGGGCAAGGGTGCGCCGCAGCGCATGTTGCTCACTGCCTCGCAAACCGCGTCGTAGACAACGGCGGTGCCTTGGCTGTCGGCGTGATAGTCCACCGCGTTCTGCGCCGCAATGCCGTAGCTCTTTGCCGTGGTGACGGCGTCGATGTTCGCGCCGATAAACAGGAACTCCCAGCCGTATTTGCTCTGCTCCTTTTCAATCAGCTTTTTGATGGTCTTTCCGTCGTAGCGGCGGCTGGCGTTCTCCATGCCGTCGGTGATAATCACAAACATGGTCTGCGCCGGCACGTCCTCGGGACGCGCGTATTTGTGAATATTGCCGATATGATGAATCGCGTCGCCGAGCGCGTCGAGCAGCGCCGTGCAGCCGCGGACGGTGTAGTCTCTCTCGGTGAGCGGCTCTATCCTCTCAATCGGGAGACGGTCGTGGAGCACAAAGCTCTCGTGGTCAAAGAGAACTGTGGAGACGTAGGCGACGCCGTCCTCCTTTTTTTGCTTGTTCAAAAGGGCGTTGAAGCCGCCGATGGTGTCGCTCTCCAAGCCTCCCATGGAACCGCTGCGGTCGAGAATGAATACTAATTCGGTGATATTGTTGTTGGTCTTTTTCATAATGATTACCTCCAAAGCTTTATTGTGACACTATTATAGCGCACAAAAAAACAAAAAAGGTCGCTTGGCAGGCGACACTTTTTGTTTTGAGATAATCTTTTGAAAAATTCCGAACGAAGTGCAGAAAAGGCAGACGGCAGTGTGACGGAAGAGGGCAAGCGAACCTGTCCTCTTGCTGACCGTCCGATTTTGGAAACGCTTCGCTTACCCCTTCCGTCACGTCACCGCAAAGCTTCCGTTTAAACAAAAGCTTGTTTTATTCCTAAACACTGCCATGCAGATAACATGCTGCATAGGTGCCGTGCCACCTTCCCCTCGGGGGAAGGCTTTCGCCCGAGGAAACGTTGCTGCACACGGAGCAGCACTGACACACACTATCATTAAAACTATAGCCGTGCAGCGTCACGCTACAGCATTATATTAAGATAACAGCTACGCTGCGACACGCCGTTGATGAATCTTTCCCATCACGCCGCGTTTTCAATAGGCGGACTGGGTGCAGCGTCACGCTGCCTATTCACCAAAGAGAGGCGTGGAAAAGTAGCGTTCGGCGGTGTCGGGGAGAACGGTGACAACGGTTTTGCCCTTGCCGAGCTTTTTGGCGAGCTTGAGCGCCGCCGCAACGTTGGTGCCGCTGGAGATGCCGCACATCAAGCCCTCCTCACGCGCCAGACGCTTGGCGGTGTTGAGCGCCTCCTCGTCGGTGACAACATAGATTTCATCATAAATTTCGCGGTTGAGAATATCGGGGATAATGCCGTCGCCGATACCCATTTGCAGGTGCGTGCCGATGGTGCCGCCGGCGAGAATCGCCGCATTTTCCGGCTCGACCGCCCAGATTTCGATGTTGGGATACTGCGCCTTGAGCACCTCGCCGATGCCGGTAATGGTGCCGCCGGTGCCGATACCGGAGCAAAAGACGTCGATGGGTCCTGCGCACTGCTGCATGATTTCGAGCGCCGTGTACTTTTTGTGCGCCATCACGTTGTTGATATTTTCAAACTGCTGCGGCACAAAGACGCGCGGATCCTTTTCGCGCATTTTGAGCGCCGTGCGCAGACATTCATCAATGCACGCGCCGATGTCGCCGGCGTCGTGAATCAGCTTGACCTCCGCGCCGTAGTGGCGAATCAGCTTTCTGCGCTCCTCGCTCACCGAGTCGGGCATGACGATAATGGTGCGGTAGCCCTTGACCGCGCCCACAAGCGCCAAGCCGATGCCCTGGTTGCCGCTGGTCGGCTCCACAATGATGGTGTCCTTGTTGATCAGACCCTCGCGCTCCGCCTGCTCAATCATGTTGAGCGCCGTGCGCGTCTTGATGGAGCCGCCCACGTTGAGCGCCTCAAACTTTACCAAAATCTCCGCGCTGCCTTCCTCCGGCATGTGGTTCAAACGGATAAGCGGCGTCTGTCCGACCGCCTCCAAAACATTATTGTAAATCATTTTTTCTGACACTTCCCTAAAAAAATCCTAACCTGAATATTATACTATGATTTCCGCATAAAAGATATATACATTCTGACTAAAATAGCTGAGAAAAAAATAGTGAATATAACAACGCCGCAAGCAATCCGCCCTGCAAAATCAGCATTCTTTACATTTTTCTTGAAAATGACGGATGATTATGGTACAATGGTTTTTGAAATTCAAAACAAGGAGCTCGCAATATGGAAGGCTTTATTGAACAGGTGGTCAAGCGCGACAAGACCGCCAAATCGCTCGCTATCAAAATTATCTCGGTCGCACTGCTGTTTGTGATTCCGCTGACCTTTGTCTTTTTGGCGCGGTTTATCTCGTTTTATCTGGCGCTGGTGGGATTTTTTATCTTTGTCGGCGGCATTTATGTTGTCTGGTGGATTTTTACCTCCCAAAAGGTCGAGTACGAATATTCCGTCAATATCGACACGCTGGACATCGCCAAGGTCATTTCGCTGCGCCGCAGAAAACGCATGCTCAGCATTGAAATCAAGGATATTGAAATGCTCGAGTTCGGCGACAAAAACATCAGCGACCTGCATTTTCGCAAGGTCTACGCCGCCGCAAAGAATATCAACGACACCGAACACAACGTCTACGCTGTGTTTACCGAGCAGGCATACGGCAAATGTCTGTTGGTGTTTAACCCGAATGAGGAAATTCTGAACGCCATGAAGCCCTATATGAAGCGCGAGCTGGTCGTGAAGATTTTCTATAACAAAGACCGCGCATGACGGCGCCGGTCACCGCTTCCGTCGTCAGACAGGCGCTTGCGCCGCGTCCGGACGACGCGCACAAGGGCACCATGGGCACGCTGCTCAGCATTTGCGGCTGCTACGGCATGGCAGGCGCGTGCCTGCTCAGCAGCAGGGCGGCGCTGCGCAGCGGTATCGGCTTGCTGAAGTGCGCCCTGCCGAGGAGCATTTATCCGATTGCGGCAGGCAGTATTTGGGAGAGCGTCTATCTTCCGCTGGAAGAAACGCCCGACGGCAAAGCCGCTGCCGCCAACCTGCCCTTTTTGCTCGGGCAGAAAGCCGACGCGGTTTTGATGGGCTGCGGCTTGTCCGTATGCAGCGACACACGCGCCCTTGTCAGGGGCTTTCTCGAAGCCTGCGACAAGCCCATGCTGCTCGACGCGGACGCGCTCAACTGTATCGCGGACGACCCGAGGGTGCTGCGCCGCGCCAAGGCGCCGGTCATCATCACACCGCACCCTGCCGAGATGGGACGGCTCTGCGGCATTTCGGCAAGAGAGGTCAACGCCGACCGCGAGGCAACCGCCAAGCGCTTTGCCGCGGACTACGGCGTCACCGTCGTCCTCAAGGGCGCCGGCACCGTGACGGCGGCTCCCGACGGACGCGCGGTCATCAACACCACCGGCAACAGCGGCATGGCGACCGGCGGCAGCGGCGATGTGCTGGCAGGCGTGTGCGCGTCCTTGCTGGCACAGGGCGGCGAGCCGTTTGTGTGCGCGGCAGCCGCGGTCTATCTGCACGGGCTTGCCGGCGATTTGGCAGCCGCACGGCTCGGCAAAATTTCAATGCTGCCCACCGACCTGCTCAACGCGCTGCCGCAGGCGTTTTTGTCGGTGCAGTCATTCAGTGAGGAGAGGTGAACGGCGTGGATTTTTTGCAGTACGCCACTGTGTTTTTGTGGGCGGCGCTCGCCGTGCTGGTGCTCGTCGTCGGGCGCAAAGAGGGGCTGCTCGCCCTTGTGATGGCGGCGTTTTTTGTGTTTATGACCGTTTGGTACGCGCTGCGCACCTTTGGCGGCATCGCGATGTTTGACGGTGTTTTGGGTATTATTTTCAAGTGCGTGCTGGGTGTGTTCGCGGTTTTGCTGGGCTTGGTTTGGTTTTTCAAGCGCCGCGGCAGCAAATAAACGCCACATATGCAGCCTGCAAAAACGCAGGGCACAAGATGTGGGAAATTTGGATTTTGCCGCAAAAATTCGCAGTTTTTTTCAAAAAAAGCTTGATTTTCACAGGCTTTTATGCTATCATATATACCATATGACCGATACTATAAGGAGGTGGGACAATGGCAAACATCAAGTCCGCAAAAAAGCGTGTTAAGGTTATCGCAACCAAAACAGCCCGCAACAAGGCAGCCAAATCCGCGCTGAAAACTGCAATCAAGAAAGCGTACTTCGCTGTTGACACCAATGCTGACAACAAGCAGGAAGCAGTTCGTTTTGCTGTCAAGAAGATTGACCAGGCTGCTGCCAAGGGCATTTTGCACAAGAACACTGCAGCCAGAAGAAAGTCAAATCTCAGCAAGCGTCTGAACGCGTCTGCGTAACAGTTTTTAATGACGGCAATTGAAAGCAGAGTTTTTCTCTGCTTTTTTTGTTTTCCTGTTGACATTTTGATAAAATTTGTATAAAATAAATGATGTAAATAGTCTTGCTGTCGTTTATACTATACTTGAAAACGGAGGTTTCACCTATGAAAAACAAAAAATTCTTTTGGATTGTCGGCATTATGTCTCTGGTTGCCGCTGTCTCTGCTGCGTTGACCGCATTTTTCATTGTAAAAGAAAAGCAAAAAAAAGATGACGAGGAACTGATGGAGTACCTCGACAGCGCCATCGAATGATTCTGTGCGCCCGGCAGCCGTCGGGCGCTGTTTTTTTGGGAGGACAATATGATTGAACACGAACTCAACCGCCTGCTGCACGACGCAAAGGCTGACCCTGCCCTCAAGGCGAGGCTGCTCCAAACACGCGCGTCCGGCAACCCTGTGGAGGACTTTTGTGTGCTGGCGCAGTCAGAGGGCTATGACATTCAGACAGGCGAGCTGTTTGCGCTCGGGCTGACCGAAAACGACGCCAAGCTGCGCAGCGTCAACGGCGGCGGCGTGGACGCCATTGACGGCTGGGATGACGCCTATGAGCAGTTTTTTACCTCGCTGATTTGGACATAAACGCAGCTGATTTGGCGCGGCTTGCCGAGTGAACCGTCAAAACCTCCGAAATTTTTTGTGATGACTCTTGCAATCTTGCACAGATTGTGGTATATTTATCATATCGGAATTATATTATTCATAAAAGGAGGAAAAACTATGAATTCCAATTCCATGAAAAAATATGTAGCCGAGTTTATCGGAACCCTTGTTCTGGTTGTATTTGGCTGCGGAACCGCCATGCTGGTCGGCTGCGACGCCGCAAGCGGCAGCGGTTATCTCCTCACCGCGCTGGCGTTCGGTCTGGTTATCGTCGGCATGGCTTACAGCGTAGGCAACATCTCCGGCTGTCACATCAATCCGGCTGTTTCGCTCGGCGTGCTGCTCTCCGGCGGCATGACCGTGGGCGATTTTGTCGGCTATATTATCGCGCAGTGCGCAGGCGCTGTTGCAGGCTCCGGCTTGCTCGCCCTCATCTTCGGCGTCGGCGGTGTTCCGGACATGACAAGCTCCGTTGACACGCTCGGCAACATCAAATACGGCTTTGGCGCCAACGGCTTGGCAGGCGTCAACAACAATCCGCTCGCCGGCTTGATTGTCGAAATCGTTCTCACCTGCGTGTTCGTATTCGTCATTCTCGGCGTCACCTCCAAAAAGGCAGGTCACGGCTCCTTTGGCGGTCTGGTCATCGGCTTGACTCTCACCCTGATTCACATCTTCGGCATCGGTCTCACCGGCACCTCCGTCAACCCGGCGCGCAGCTTTGGTCCCGCGCTGATCGCGCTGTTCAGCGGCAACGCGGCTCCCATCATCAGCCTGTGGGTGTTCATTATCGGACCCATGGCAGGTGCGGCAATCGCGGCTGTTCTCTACAAATTCCTGGAGAAAGACAACTGATATTCACAAGCATCAAAAAGGTCGGCAGAAATTGCCGACCTTTTTTCACTGTGTTTTTTCCTTAATCAGCTTTGCCAGATACTTCAAAAATTTGTCGCCTGCAATGCCGTTTTCTTCATAGCCGCCCCGTTTGAGCACCTGGTTCACCGCAATGCGCGTGCCGTCGCCGAACACGCCGTTCTCGTCCATGCCCTGCGTGGTGATGCCCAGCCGACGGGCGAGCAGCAGCAGCTCCTTGAGCGCCAGCACACCGGTTCCCCTATCCAGATAACGGTAGCCGTCGGCGTCCAAAACCTTGTCAGATTTTTTCCAGCCGTTCCAGCCGCCCTGCTTGATGATGGCCGGATAGTCCTTGTAGCATTTGTCCTTGTCAACAACGCCCACACCCGGAATACTGTTGCTCTCGAGATAATTTGTCTCGCCGCCGAACTGCCAAATGCCCATGTTGTCGCCGTCATAATCCGGCCACTTCCACCACTGGGCAAACCACAGGTCGCAGCTGTTGAGCACCTCGGCGGAGATATAGTTGTGAATCTCCTCCAAGCCGGTATAAATCATGGGATAGTAGCCTGCCTTGCGGATTTCCTCCACAAAAATTTTGCACACGCTGTTGATGTTTGAAAAGCTCAGACCGCCGTGCTTTTGCTTGTAGCCGTCGGCGTCCTCCATATCAATGGCAACGGGCAGTGTGGGGCGCTTGCCCCTGAGCATGCGCAGCACATGGCGCACCTCGCTTTTGGCGTCCTCCGTGCTGAGCGCGTAGGAATAAAGATATGCTCCCCACGGAACACCTGCCGCCTCGCATTTGCGCACGTTGTTTTCAAACTGCGTGTCGTCCTGCACCTCATAATCGCTGCCGTAGCCGCAGCGCAGCATGGCAAAATCAAAGCCTGCCTGCTTGATTTTTTCGATGCTGACGTCTCCGTTCAGCGAAGATAGGTCAACGCCCTTTTTGCCTGCCAAACTCATATGATCTCTCCTTTTTCTTTTGTTTTGCACTTCCTGCTATATACTATGAGGGAGCCTGCAAAATGCCCCTCACTATACCCGAAAAAATCAAAAAAATTGCATGCAATTATGCAATCGCGCAAAAAACTTTTCAAAATATTTTTATTCGGGCGGCAGGCTTGCAACTTGGCGGCAATCCTGCTATAATAACCACAGGAGATGATGTTATGCAGAACGAACTGTTTCAGCAGGCAAAGCAGGCAGCGCAGGAGCTTGTCGCCGCCGCGAACCTGAAAAAAGGCGATATTCTGGTTGTCGGCTGCTCGTCCAGCGAGGTAGCCGGCGGCGTAATCGGACACAATTCCAGCTTGGAGACAGCCGAGGCGGTTTTCGGCGGTATTTATGAAGTCTTGCAGGAAAAGGGAATCTATCTCGCGGCGCAGTGCTGCGAGCACCTCAACCGCGCCATCTGCGTGGAACGTGCCGCTGTGCCGAACGCCGAGGAGGTCTGCGTGGTGCCGCAGCCCAAGGCAGGCGGCTCCTTTGCCACCACCGCCTACCGCACCTTTGACGACCCTGTTATGCTCGAGGAAATCAAAGCGGACGCCGGACTCGACATCGGCGGCACCCTGATTGGCATGCACCTCAAGCGCGTAGCCGTGCCGGTGCGCCTGAGTCTCGACCACATCGGCAGCGCCATTCTGCTCGCGGCGAGAACCAGACCGAAATACATCGGCGGCGAACGCGCGAAGTACGCTTAACGGTTAGATTTTGAGTTGAGCGCTGAGAGCTGAATTTTAAAAATTTACTTGCTTTTTTTGGTTTGGCATGATATAATAGGAATAAGCCAAAAGGGTGATAACTTTTCCAGGCTGACACACAAAATCGAACCCCGAAAGAGTTGCCTCTCTTTCGGGGTTCTTGTCACTTTAACGACCGACCGCGTCGAGGTTCGCTGCTGCGTTTATCGGTGTCCGTCGAACCATTTGCATATGTAATATCCAATTACAGACGCCAGCACAGACACTAAAAGGGTGATAACTGTATCCATGTCAACACACCTCCTTCCTACCGGAAAGAGTCGCAGCATGTATACTATATCATAATAATCGAAAAATCTCGAGAAAAAAGGACGTGCCGTCAAACGCACGTCCTTTTCATATTCTATTCAATAAATATTTCAACGAATAACGCACCATATTGATTCATTCGGGAATCCGCGGCTTCGGAATCGCCGCGCTATCCGTCCCGACTGAATCTCAACGCTCAACGCTCAACTCTAAAAAACTACCACGGCTGAACGGTGCCTGTCAACTCGGTGACGCTTTGGATGTGGTTCTCGTCGAGGAAGCGGTTCAGCCCTTCGTTGATCTTGACGGGCGCATAGGGATCGGTGAACAGAACGGTGCCGATTTGCAGGGCGGTGGCGCCTGCCATCAGCATTTCGACCGCGTCCT
>CAMJOD010000047.1 GCA_946407465.1 uncultured Clostridia bacterium | reverse complement strand
AACGAAAAGGTGAGGATTTTCCCCGACTTTGCAGCGAGGCTGTACTTTTTGGAAGCGGAGGAGTAATTTATAATTCGTAATTCTTAATGCGTAATTGCATATGGAAAAAGCCATCTTGACAGGTGGCTTTTTCTATATAAAAAAGAGCGTGCCTCAAACGAAGCACGCTCTTGTTAATTATGTGTTTTTTTTATTATTTCTACAAATTTATATATCCCTTCTGTCGCTAACAACATATATAATGGAGTGAAGTTGAACGGATAACGTGAATTGGTTTCCCAAATCATAAAGAATATGAATAATCCTGTTACTGCGATTCGCAGCATGGTTAATGGTGTGGTATGATTGTTGTTTGGTGTTTTTATAGCCGAGAATCCCATCATCAAAAAGATAAACATTTGAAATGCGAAGCTATAAGCGTAGAATAAAAAACGGAGTTTGCCATCATATAGAATCAAATCATGGAGTGGTGTTTTATGCTTATAGTTTTCCAGATAGTTTGCAATATAATATGTACCATCCATATATGTCCATACTACTTTATATCCAAGGTGACGGATAACGCCGAAAAAGCCGTAGTTGTTAAGACGATTACCTATCTCACGCAAATTGGCGTCTGTTTTTTCGGACTTTGTAGGAAAGCTTTTTGTATAATCACTATCTTCGTCATTAAAGCCACCGACTCCGCTTAGTCCCATCATTATCCAGTGTGTTACGGGAAACTGATATTTATTCGATGATTCTTCGGAAATCAATGGTATGGTTTTGTTCAAAATACTTGTACTGCCCCATAACAAACAAAAACTCATTAGGAATAGAAGGATTGTTTTTGCTGATTTTTTAATGTTATATTTTATAGGCATATAGAGCAGAGTTGCCGGTACTAAAATCAAAACGCTTCCTTTTAGTTTGAATCCGAAGAAACAAATCATTCCGCTGATTATGAAACAAATGATTCTTTTCTTACCTGATTTAGTTGTAAATGATGTTGAAAGAAAATAAATAGCGCTGATAACAAATAATATAGAAAAGGAATCAGTATAAAAATACGGTGTATAAGTATAATATGGAGTGAACAAAGCACACAATATCAAAGTTGTTATAGCTTTGCGGTCTCCAAACATATTTCGAGATACCAGAACGGTTAAAAGAATAGAGGCGTTAATTGCCAGCGTGTTTAATATAATGATGGGTATGTGCGAAAAAGCCCCTGTGAAAAAGTAGGTTGCTTTGTAAACACATGTCATCAAAAGGAGCATCGCGAGGTTATTTGGATAACGGATAATATAATGATTATTGAAATCTGAATCTAAGCAGTCAAAAGAATTGTCCAAAACAATTTGTGTTGCGTATGTGTTTAATTTTTCAACGTCGGTTTTTGGTATCATTTGCAGGCTAAATGCAAAAATCAACTGAACAATCAGAATAGCAAGCATACAAATAATAATTGTTGGGGTATCCAATTTTAGTTTTGAAATAATACTTTTGCCGGTTGATAAAAAGATATGTGCGCTAAAAATATAAAATAAGAAAATTACCGCAAAGAAAATAAGTATAATTAAAATTCGAAGTATCGATTTTATAACTGGAATCGGGTATTCGTTGCCTAACTCACCAAAAAATGCTACTGTTACAGTTCCGGCAATTCCCACAACCAAAAACAAGCAGATATATAAACAAAAAAATCCGCGGTTAAACGCAAATGCTATTTTTCTCATAATAAACCTAATATCATTTTTGTCGAAGAATCTACATAGGCGGTATTTCTGCCGGTCTGCAAACCACAAATAAAATTATCGCTAAGATAATTATTGATATACTCAAAAAAAGCGTAATACCAAAATAAGAGCGTTGAGGTGGAATAACACGAGTTTTTCCAAAAGCTGACAAAACTACAGCGGTGATAGAAAATACTGCGGTAAGTATCATTCCGATAGCTATTGATTCAATACTCATGCGGTGTCCATATGAAGCGACTCCCCATCCCCGATATCCTGCACGGTAGCTTTCTCCGCCAACAGTAGCAAAGTAGAAAACGACAACAAAGACCAATCCAGCCAAAGAAACCAGTAAACCGATTAATCCATAATTAACAGGTTTAGGTGGTGTAGGTGCATCGCTTGGTTTGCTTTTAACTTCAGTCATCGGTTGACCGCAATATTTGCAATAATTGCAGCCAATATCAACTAAATTTCCACAGTTTTTGCAATACATATATAAACCTCCTTGATTATGTAACATATTGTTACATTTCTATTGTAACAAACTGTTACAATAAAGTCAAGAGATGTTTGCAAAATTTGGAGAAATATAATGAAAATGATTGGGCTAAAGCAAATCAGAAAGCAAAAGAGCTATAGTCAGCAAAAGGTCGCGATGGATTTAAACATCAGCCGTGAAGCTTTGTCCTATTATGAAAACGGACAGCGGTCGCCTAATTTGGAAATGCTTGTCAGTATGTCTGATTACTTCCACGTGTCAATTGACTATTTGATTAAAGGAAAAGATTTTCAAAAATAAAAGAGCGTGCCTCAAACGAAGCACGCTCTGATTTTTAGGTTATACGATTAATACAGATACCGAACGAAAATTACAGCTCAGCGAAGTATTTGATGGTTCTTACCATCTGGCTGGTGTAGGAGTTCTCGTTGTCGTACCAGGAAACTACCTGAACCTCATAGAGGTCGTCGGCAACCTTGGAAACCATGGTCTGGGTAGCGTCGAACAGGGAACCGAATCTCATGCCGATAACGTCGGAAGAAACGATGGGATCCTCGTTGTAGCCGAAGGACTCGGAAGCAGCAGCCTTCATAGCAGCGTTGATGCCCTCAACGGTAACGTCGGTGCCCTTGACAACAGCGGTCAAAATGGTGGTGGAGCCGGTGGGAACCGGAACACGCTGAGCGGAGCCGATGAGCTTGCCGTCGAGCTCGGGAATTACCAGACCGATAGCCTTGGCAGCGCCGGTGGAGTTGGGAACGATGTTGGCAGCGCCTGCTCTTGCTCTTCTGAGGTCGCCCTTTCTGTGAGGACCGTCAAGAATCATCTGGTCGCCGGTGTAAGCGTGAATGGTGCTCATGATACCGCTCTGGATGGGAGCATACTTGTTGAGGGTGTCAGCCATGGGAGCGAGGCAGTTGGTGGTGCAGGAAGCAGCGGAGATGATGGTATCCTCAGCGGTGAGAATGCCTTCGTTTACGCTGAATACAACGGTGGGAAGGTCCTTGCCTGCGGGAGCAGAGATAACAACCTTCTTGGCGCCTGCGTCGATATGAGCCTGGCTCTTAGCCTTGGAGCAATAGAAACCTGTGCACTCGAGAACTACGTCAATACCCAGCTCGCCCCAGGGCAGCTCGGCAGCGTTAGCCTTTGCATAGATGGTGATTTCTTTACCGTCAACGATAATGGAGTTTTCGCCGGCCTCTACAGTGTGAAGGTTCTCGCCGATGGTGCCGCAATAGCCCTTCTGAGCAGTGTCATACTTGAGCAGGTTAGCGAGCATTTTGGGATCGGTCAGGTCGTTGATAGCGACTACCTCATAACCCTCAGCGCCGAACATCTGACGGAAAGCCAGACGGCCGATACGACCAAAACCGTTAATAGCAACTTTTACTGACATAATAAATTCCTCCTAAATATTAAGATAGGTCTATTATAACTTATTTTTTTGATTTCTTCAATAGTTTATAAAAAATAAACCGAATTTTTTTTATATATTATATATATTGCGACGGCTGCGGCAGCGATTGCCGCGTTTGAAACAGCGCTTGCTTGCGAGCTGCCCTGACCGTTTCAATAAATAGTGTTTATGGTTGATTCAATTTTGCGAATTTAGAATTATTTTCTCGAAATTGTTATTAAACTTATTGACATCTGCTTGATTTTAGTATAAAATTACATTAGACTCTGTATCTATGGGGTTCGCAAAAGGAGAATGTGTGAAGGTTTGCTCTCGGCACATTTTTATTTGCTTTTTTTAATCAGACTCTTTCGGGAGCCGTTATATATAGATATTTTTGCGGTGCATGCCGCATCCAATGCGTGTTTGTAGCTTAGCTGTTCGGATAGATTTTTTGTCGGGCGGCGTGTTATCAGTTGGATTAGTCCCTATGGGGTAAAAAATATTGAACATTAATGACAATTTAATAGTATGTAACGGCACCTAAAAGGTTTTTTGATTGGATTGAAATTGGGTAAAAATCACAAAACAAGGAGGTGTCTGGGAGATGGTTCATGCAGCTGTTTTGATTATCTGCATCATTGCGGCGCTTGCCGCCGGTGTTGCCGCCGGTGTTTTTGCCGGTATCAATATTCGCAAGAATACCGCCGAAAAAGAAATCGGTTCCGCTGAGGAAGAGGCAAGGCGCATTGTGGCTGACGCGATGAAGACAGGTGAGGCAAAGAAAAAGGAGCTTGTTCTTGAGGGAAAAGAAGAGGTTCACCGCTTCCGCAATGAGAGCGAGAAGGAGATTGCCGACCGCCGCCGTGAGGTGCAGCGTCAGGAGAGACGAATCCAGCAGAAGGAAGAGACCCTCGACCGCAAGCTCGACAATGTCGAGAAAAAGGACGAAAAGGTTCAGAAGAAAATCCGCGAAGCGGACGCCAAGCTGGAAGAAATCGAAACAATCAAAAAAAGCCAGTTCGAGATGCTCGAAAAAATTTCGGGCTACACCGCAGAACAGGCAAAGAATTATTTGCTCTCCCAATTGGAGGACGAGCTGACTCACGAAAAGTCCGTAAAGATTATGGAATACCAGGAGCAGCTCAAGGAAGAAGCAGACGAAAAGGCGAGAAACATCATCTCGCTTTCCATTCAAAAGCTTGCCGCCGAGCAGGTGGCAGAGGCGACCATTTCGGTTGTGCCGCTTCCCAATGACGAGATGAAGGGCAGAATTATCGGCAGAGAGGGACGCAACATCCGCGCGATTGAAACCCTCACGGGCGTTGATTTGATTATCGACGACACGCCCGAGGCAATCACGCTGTCCTGCTTTGAGCCGGTGCGCCGCGAGGTGGCGCGTATCGCGCTGGAGCGTTTGATTTCTGACGGACGTATTCATCCCGCCAGAATCGAAGAGACAATCGAAAAAGCGCGCCGCGAGGTTGACGCGACCATCAAGCGCGAGGGCGAGCATGCGGTATTGGAACTTGGCATTCACAATATCCATCCCGAGCTTGTCAAGCTGCTGGGCAGACTGCGCTACCGCACCAGCTACGGTCAAAATGTGCTCAACCATTCTATCGAAGTGGCATATCTCGCCGGCATGATGGCGAGCGAGCTGGGCATTGACCCCACTTTGGCAAAGCGCGCCGGTCTTTTGCACGATATCGGCAAGTCGATTGACCACGAGGTCGAGGGAACCCATATTCAAATCGGTGTTGACCTCGCCAGAAAATACAAGGAGAGCGACGCGGTTATCCACGCGATTCACGCGCACCACGGCGATGTGGAGGCAAAGTCCATCACGGCAATTCTGGTGCAGGCAGCCGACGCTCTTTCCGCAGCGCGTCCCGGCGCGAGACGCGAGAATGTCGAAAACTACATCAAGCGTCTCCAAAAGCTGGAGGAGGTTGCGTCCTCCTTCCCGGGTGTTGACAACTGCTACGCCATTCAGGCAGGCCGTGAGGTACGCGTCATGGTCAAGCCGGAGGTTGTCAAGGACGAGCGCATGATTCCGCTTGCCCGTGAAATCTGCAAGAAGATTGAGGAAGAGCTGGAATATCCCGGACAAATCAAGGTCAACATCATTCGCGAAAGCCGCGCCGCCGAATTCGCCAAATAACCGCTGCCGCGGTGGGCAGGGCGCCTTTGGAGGCATGACTCTGAATTAAGCGTTTCTGCAACGGCGCGTCGGAACGTTGCGTTAGTTGATAAACGGCTGACGGCGTTTGCGGTAAATTTGATTAAAAAATAACATCACCTTTGTTTTTGGCAAGGGTGATGTTTTTGTTTTAGATGATGTTTTTCTGCGGAAGTATAGGCAGCAGTTACCGTAATCGGCAACGCCTGATAATGCAAAACGTCAGTGGTAACCGCCCTCCAACCGCTTGTGCGCGTTGACGGCGAGCCGTCCCACGATGAAAATCAGCAGGATTTCAGGCACGCACAAAATCGCCTGCTGAATCAGCCGCCAGAACAGCCAATAGCCAAAGTAGTCGCCGCCGTACATAAAATAGAGCCAATAGGCTTTCAAAAAGGTTTCCGAAATCAGCGCCTTGACGACCCATGCGCCGATGATGCGTGGCAGCGTGATTTGGTTTTTATACAGAAGGAAACCGTAGGTTGCCGCCGTCATTGCGGCGCATAGGGTAATGCCCGGAAAAAACGAGCCGTTCGGCACCAGCATAATCGCGATAATATCCGCCAGTGCGCCGACCAGCAGCGAAGCGACGGGACCGTACAATGCACCGGCAATCGCCATGGGCAGACAGGTAAAGTTCAGCTTGACCGCGTTGCCGAACATGGTGATGTTGGCAACCGTGCCCAGCACGACGCAGAGCGCGAGCAGCATGGCGAGAATGACGAGCGAGCGCAGGTTTTTCAATTCAAAAAAAGAGTCTTTGAGTGCTTTGACGGGTGACATAATTTCCTCCAAAATTCTGTGTCACTCCGAAAGAACGAAAAAAGAGCAGGCAAATTGCCCGCTCTGCATCATTCTTTCCAAAGTAACAGCGGGATGCGAAACCGGCATCGCGGAACAACCTTCGTTCTCACGGCAACTCCCCGTCCGTGAAACACTTAAACGCGCCGGTCTCTACTCTGTGAACTTTTTAACAATTCTATTATAGCACCTTGTCGCTTTTTGTCAAGACACTCAAATGATTTTGGCGAATATCAAAAGAACCAGCAGCAGCGTCGCCACTGCCACCGCCGATACAATCACGATGATGACGGTATTGGTTTTCTTCTTGTTGGGGCTGTCATTGCTCTCTCTGGTGGGAATCAGCTTGGACTTGCGCAGCGCGGTCACCACCGGCTTGTAGAGCAGCAGCACCAGCGAGGCGTTGAGCGCCGCCTTTATCGCGTTGAACGGCAGCAGCAGCGTGGGAATCATGCTCACCACAGCCTCGCGCGGCACGCCCATATAAATCGGCGTCATGATGTAGTTCCACAGCAGCATCACGGCAGTCATTGCCGCGGCGCCTGCCACCAGTCCGATAATCGCGCGTGCAATTGTCTTTTTCCGGTAATAAATCACCGACGCCACGCCCACAAACACAGCGGACGCGAGAAAGTTCATCAACAAGCCGATAAAGCCCGTGGAGCTGACGGTCACCATCTCCACCAGACAGACGACCAGCGACATCACCAGTCCGGCAATCGGGTTGTAGATAAACGCGCCGATGGTCAGAATCACGTCCTTCGGCTCATAGGTGAGAAAGCCGCCGATGCCCGGAATACGCAGGAACATGTCCGCCGCGACCGCCAGCGCGGTCAGCATTGCCATAATGGCGAGGGTTTTGATTTTGTTTGTCGATTTTGCTGTCATAGTAACAACCTCCTAAAAATTTCAGTAAGGTTGACAACGGCAAAAAGCTCCGCTGTACCAAGTACAACGGAGCCTTATACGCGATCAATAGCTGCCACCACAGCCAAAAGCGCGCCTTCTTTCATCCGGACTATAACCGTCGGTGCCTGAATTTCACAGGCTCGGCAGACAAACTGTCTGTTCGTGGACTATCACCACCGGTGGAGAATTTCACTCCGCCCCGAAGACAACCTCTATTCTTATTATATGCGGATTTTTTGTTTTGTCAATAGTTTTTTAATATTCCTGCATAGAATTATATTGACAATTCCTTCGGTATAAAGGTTACTATTGTCGGATAAGGCAGGCTACATACGGTAGGCGGTTACTCTTTGCCCTCGAAAGGGGGCGTTTCTATGGACTACATTTCTGTTATTATTTTAGCATTAGTGTTATTTATTGTTATAGAAATTAAAAAGAACTAAACCGCCCGACCAAGGAAAAGGTTTAGTTCTTTCTAAATTAATCTCTTGAGGGCGGACCGCTTATCAGTCTGCCTTGTCTATTTTTATTATAACATATTTGCAGCAGTTGTCAAGAGGATTATGCGGCTGTCCCCACGTCAATCTGATTTATTAATTTTGTTATATTCCCGAAGTAGGGGCGAGCATTGCTCGCCCGCCGTGCCGTGTTGCCCTGTCAAACCGATTTTGGATTGGAAAACCATGCTGCTCTATCTGCGGGCGACCGATGGTCGCCCCTACTGTCCGATACCATTTTTCATTTGTGTTTCAAAAATATATCGAAATTAGATTGACGTTGCGGCAGGCGGTTACTCTTTGCCCTCGAAAGGGGGCGTTCCATGGATTACATTTCTGTTATTATTGTAGCATATTTACCGCGTTTTTCAAGACAAATTCAACATAATCAGAGACGCCTGCATCGTATTTTTGTGTGTGTTGTATGGTGAACTATTGACACATATTTGTGCTTCTGTTATAATAAAATCAGGAAAAATCTATATTTGGAGGTTATGTCTTATGAAAAAAGCGATAGCGATCATGCTTTCGGTGCTTGTTTTATTCGCCGTCGTTCCTGCCGGGGCGCTGCAGGCGTCCGCGTTGGAGAACGGCGACGTGCAGCTTACGCTGAACGTACCCTACACGGCTGAAATAGGCGGAAACGAAACGAAATCATTTTTCTTTACGCCCGAAAGCGACGGTATTTACATCTTTTCTTCGCAGTCGGAGCTGGATACCCGCGCCAGCTTGAACAACGATCAGGGTTACCTTGCGTATGATGACGACGACGGCGAGGAGTACAATTTCCTCATCGAGTATTTTCTCACGGCAGGCGTCACCTATCGGCTGGATGTCGATCTGCTGGACAGCGGGGACGGCGGCAGCGTAGCGATCCTCTGCGCGCTTTCGGACAAGGTACCGGCGACGGGCTTCCGGTTTGCAGTGGGAGAAACAGCGACGGGTTATACCGGCACCAATCTGACCCTGGCGCTTGTCGCCGAACCGGAAAACGGTTTTGTTTCCGGCGTCAGCTATACGTCCTCTGATACCGATGTGGCGGATATCCGCTATTCGTACAGTGATGAGGTCGGCCTGTCCTGCTGCGGCACAGGCGAAACGGTCATAACCGCGACCGACGATCAAAACCACACGGCGCAGTGCACCGTAACGGTCAGGGAGCCTGCGGCGGTCGAGCAGGGAAAGGAGTACAGCGGCTCTCTTAAAGCAAAGGGAGAATCGGTTTATTACCGCTTTGTACCGCAGGAGACCAAGGAGTATTTTGTCGCGGCAACCGCATCGGAAATGCTGCGCGTCGTAATTTTGGACGACAACGGCAGCAGTCTGGACAATGTTATGTATTACAACGGCAGGGTGCGTATCAGCGAGGAGCTGGAGGAGAACGAGGTGTATTATATCGGCGTGATCGCCGACAGCGCGTCAACTGGCGACTATACGCTGATGATCTCGGACGGCTTCAGTCTCAGCGGGATCGCGGTGGAGACCATGCCCGACAACACGCATTATATGGAGGGCTTTTCCTACGACGACGTCGATTTGGAGGGTCTGGAATTAAAGCTGACATGGTCGGACGGCGTTGAAACGATTTGGAAAAACAGCGCGACGTATGAGGAGAAAGAAGAAGTGCTCAGAGGAGAGCAGCTGAATTTCTCGCTTGACGCGGACAACCGTATTTGCGCTGTGTGCGGCGACTGCACGGCGTATATCCCCCTGAACGTAACGGCGTCAACGGTTGAGAGCATCGAGCTGGTCGATGCGCCCCACTGGACATATTACGAGGAATTTGAAGGCTATTGGGATAAAAAATGGAATTCCGCAACCGATTCCTATGACGGGCAGTATTACTATTATTCTCCCAAGGGCACCTATTCGATACAGGTTTTGATCCGCTATAAGGACGGCACGAGCGAGACTGCCCATATTTACGATCAGGTCGGCGGCAGCACGATCCAAATCTCGGACGATCAGGAGGAAACGCCGTGGACGGTCGGCGAGCATGCCTTTACCGTCAGCTATTTGGATAAGCAGGCGTTTGTTCCCGTCACGGTTTTGCCGAACCCCGTCGCATCCGTTTCGATAGAGGAAGGCGCTGCGCTGACGCTGATCGAAAATGCCGACGGATATTGGAGCGAAACCATTACGCCGGAGGGCGTTAAGCCTGCTTTCTATTATTATCTTCCCGATATGTCCGCATATGAGGTGACCATCCGCTTCACGGACGGCAGAACCGCCACCGCAAAGGTCGACAAAATGTTTGAGGGCTATCAGGTAGAGACCGGCGTCGATCAGTATAACAAGCCGTGGACGCCGGGCGGCGACAATTATCTGACCGTATCCTATATGGGACGCGAGACCCGTATGCCCGTTATCATCGGCGAAACGCCTGTGGATCATATTGAGATCACCTCCGCGCCCTCGCGCGTCTATCTCTACGGCGACGAGTATTTCGGCGGAACGGAGCATTTTATGCCCGATGACTTAACGGGTCTGGCGTTTGACGTTCACTTCAAGGACGGCACCGTCAAAAGCTATACCGGCTCGCAAATTGATTACGAGTATATCGACGGTCACAAGTTCACCCTGACGCCCTCCCTGCCCCAGCAGGTGGGAGAAAACGAGGTGCGGTTCAGCTATCTGGGAGCGGAAGCGACGTATAACGTGACCGTCAGAGAGGACAATATCAAGTCTATTGCGATGACCAAGCTGCCTCCTGTCACGGTGTTCGATCAGTACTTTAAGCCGGACTGGATCGGCGCGGAGATCACCGTGACCTATACCGACGGCAGCACCTCGAGCGTCACGCTCGACGAGGACAACGTGTCCTATATGGTCACCTTTACCAATCAAATCGTCACGACCTTTGAGCTGGACGGCGTGTTCGGCAGAATCTCCGGCGAAAAAGCCTATTCCATCCGCTACGGAAGCACCACGGCGGAGATTGAGGGTATGCGGTACGTCGAGCATGCAAAGCTCACCGCCTTGGAGGTCGAGGATTTCACCATGACCGGTAAAAATATGTTGGTCAAGATGCACTTTGAGGACGGTACGGATGAGCAGTACCGCTTTGAGGATACGCCTCCCGTCAACTATCCGATGGCGAGTATCCGAGCCGGCGTTGCCCGAACCGAAAAAGGCATGCTGGTATATATGATCTCCCTGTATTACATGGAAGAGCAGGGCGTCAATATCGGCGGCGTGTACGCGCCTGTTGAAAAATTCCGCGCGGGCGATGTGGACGGCGATCTGTTGCTCACCGTGAACGACGCGACCGTTCTGCAGCAGTATCTCTCCGAGTACGATATCGAGAATGCGGACAAGGTGCGTGTCTGCGGCGATATGAACTTCGACGGCGTCATCGACGTCAGGGACGTCACCGCTATTCAGCGTATCTTAGCGGAAATCGGATAGGGCACAGTACCCTTTTTGAGAAAAATCCCATATACATATAATAAGAGCCATCTCGCAACCGGGATGGCTCCTTGTTATTTTTGTGAAACGTCAGCTGTGCGATGATTACGCATCAAGCAGTAAGAATTGCTTTCAGCGCCTCCGCCTTGTCCGTCTGCTCCCACTTCACGCCGAGCTCCTCTCTGCCCATATGACCGTAGGCGGCGAGCTCGTAATACTGCGGCTTTTGCAGCTCCAGCTGGGTGATGATGGAGTTGGGACGGCAGTCGAATACCTGATTGACCGCGTCGGCAATCGCCTCGTTGCTGTATTTGGAGGTTCCGAACGCGTCCACCATGACGGAGACGGGCTTGGCTACGCCGATGGCATAGGCGAGCTGTACCTCGCATTTTTCAGCAATGCCTGCCGCGACCACGTTTTTGGCGATATAGCGCGCATAGTATGCCGCGCTGCGGTCAACCTTTGTCGGGTCCTTGCCGCTGAACGCGCCGCCGCCGTGACGCGAAAAGCCGCCGTAGGTGTCAACAATAATTTTTCTGCCGGTGAGACCTGCGTCGCCGACGGGACCGCCGATGACAAATCTGCCGGTGGGGTTGACAAAAATCTTGGTATCCTTGAGCAGCTCCGCCGGAATGACGGGGTTGATGACGTTGGCAATCATATCCTCGCGGATTTGTTCGCCCGAAACGTCGGGGTCGTGCTGGGTTGATACAACAACCGTGTCCACACGCACAGCCTTGCCGTCCTCATATTCCACCGTCACCTGTGTTTTGCCGTCGGGACGCAGATAGCGCAGCGTGCCGTCCTTGCGCACCTTGGTGAGCTGCTTGGCGAGCTTGTGCGCAAGCGAAATGGGCAGCGGCATCAGCTCGGGCGTTTCGTTGCAGGCGTAGCCGAACATCATGCCCTGGTCGCCGGCGCCGATGAGATTGTTGACGTCGGTTTCGCCGTCCTTGTGCTCAAAGCTCTCGTTGACGCCCATGGCAATGTCCGCCGACTGACGGTCGAGCGAGGTCAGCACGGCGCAGCTTGCGGCGTCAAAGCCGTAGTGGGGGTCGGTGTAGCCGATGTCCTCAATCACCTTGCGCGCCACAGCGGTGACGTCCACCTGAGCGGTGGTGGAGATTTCGCCCATGATGTGCACCACGCCGGTGGTGACGGTTGTTTCGCAGGCGACATGCGCTTTGCTGTCCTGCGCGAGAATGCTGTCGAGAATCGCGTCGGATATTTTGTCGCAGACCTTGTCGGGATGACCCTCGGTCACAGATTCGGATGTAAATAAAAATTTCGCCATAACCTTTTTCTCCTTGCAAAAAAAATAACGCCCTTCAACCGAAAGGCGTGTTTCTACTCATCTTCCGGTAAAACCGCAGGATTTAGCACCTTGCAATGCAGGTTGCCGGACTTCGCAGGGCCTGTCCCTCCGTCACTCTTGATAAGCTCAATATTCAGCTATCCTTTATTATATATGATTGCGGAAAAAATAGCAAGTCATTTAGGCAAGATTTTGGCGGCATGCGTTGCAATTTGGCGATTAGTATGATAAAATATCAGTGAAAAGGAGGATTTTTATGCATGTTATAATCAGAGCCTACACGGATAAGGATATTGCCGCCATGAACGAGATTTGGAACGAGGTGGTGCGCGGCGGCGTGGCTTTTCCGCAGACGGAATATCTGGACGCGAAGAGCGGCAGGGCTTTTTTTGACAGCCAGACCTGCTGCGGCGTTGCGGAGGACGCCGACAGCGGCAGGCTGCTCGGACTCTATATTTTGCACCCGAACAACGTCGGGCGCTGCGGCCACATTTGCAACGCGAGCTATGCGGTGAGCAGCGCGGCGCGCGGTCACAAAATCGGAGAGGCGCTGGTGCGCGACAGTTTGGAACAGGGAAGGGTACACGGCTTCCGCATTTTGCAGTTCAACGCCGTTGTCAGAACCAATACGGCGGCGCGGCGCTTGTATGAAAAGCTCGGCTTTGTACAGCTGGGCGTGATTCCGCAGGGCTTTTTGATGCAGGACGGTCACTATGAGGACATCTGTCCGTATTACCATACCTTATAAATATAAACAGAATCAGGAGGAGCATATGTTTTTTGATTTAGCCAACGAAAAACCCGAGGTGCTGCCGCACTTCAAGGGCGGTGAGGGGAATTTTATCGCCGCGATTCACTTTGACGGTCTCAACAAGATTCTGCATGGCACGCTGCCGCCGGGAGCGACCATCGGCAAGCATACCCACGTGGACGACAGCGAGATTATCTATATTCTCAGCGGTCACGGCACCGTGGACGACGACGGCACGCTCTGTCCGCTCAAGCCGGGAGACTGCACCTACTGTCCAAAGGGACACGCGCACAGCCTGATGAATACCGGCGAGGAGGATTTGGTGTTTTTTGCGGTGGTGCCGGTGCAATAAAAAGATGACAAATGTGACAGGATTCTGAAAATTATTCGATAATTTAATTTTTTTCGAGAATTATAGTTGACAGATTCTGACAAAAGGATATAATGGTAACAGAAAGATTACGATTGTGTAAATTATTTGTAGGGAGGTTCACACATGAGAAAATTTCGTGCCATTATTTCTGTGCTTCTCGCATTGGTGCTTGTCGTCAGTGTGATCACGATCGCGGTCGTTTCGACCGGTGTGGTCTCCGCCGCTTCCGCGGCGCCATCCCTGAGCCTCAGCAACAAGCATAACGGTATTCG
This sequence comes from uncultured Clostridia bacterium, assembly GCA_946407465.1. Lineage (GTDB taxonomy): Bacteria > Bacillota > Clostridia > Oscillospirales > Acutalibacteraceae > Ruminococcoides. The sequence continues at coordinate 742 of CAMJOD010000047.1, read as the reverse complement.
CGGCGAATGGGAGGCGGTGAGCGGCGCCTCACATTACATTGTTTATTACCGGCGTGCCAGCGAGTCGCGCTGGTCGTCCGACATTACCTACAACAACTACTATCCGCTGCTCGACACCGAGCCGGGCACGCTCTACTGCATGCAGGTGCAGAGCGTGGCGGCGGACGGAACAGCAGGCAGCTATTCCCGGGTGAAGAGTCTGACGTTTATTCCGCGCGCGGACATCAAAAGCCTGTACTACAACGTCGGCAACCGTATTGTCTGGGACACGGTCGCAGGCGCCAACCTATACCAGATTGCGCGCAAAACCTCGGCTGACAGCACCTATACCTACTACACCACGGAGCAAACCTCATTTACCGAGATGAGTATTGTGCCGGATATTACCTACACCTATCAGGTGCGCGCGGCTTACGCGACCGAGCACAACGGCACTGCCTACGGCGCGTGATCGGCGAGCAGCTCGGTTTCTTCCTCCGCCAAGCCGGAGCTGACGGTCAGCAACAAAACCGGCGGCGTGGAGGTGAGCTGGGAGCCGGTTGTCGGCGCGGCACGCTACACGCTCTATTATAAGGAGACCGGCACCGCAGACTGGTCGTCCGTAGAGCTGCGCGACACCGTCTATCTGTTTATGGAGCTGACGCCGGGCGTGAATTATTCCTTCCAGCTCCGCGCGCTCAATGGTGTGAGCAATCCGTTTTCCGCTGTGAGCAAGATTACCTATGTGCCGCAGTTCCAAACG
>CAMJOD010000046.1 GCA_946407465.1 uncultured Clostridia bacterium | reverse complement strand
TTGTAGGCGTTATAATTCTCGATAAACTGCGGCGAGCGTTCGGCTCTCAGCTCGTTGAGATAATCGTGCTTGAACACATTGGCGTGGGCGGTCTGGATAATAATGACCGCGACGTTGGAGTAGTGGTCGGAAACGCGCTCAATGAAGATGAGCAGGTTTGAGATGTGTACGCCCAGCTCAGGCTTGCACAGCCCCGCCTTCATGCGCTCGATATGCTTGTTTTTGATTTTGGCGGTCAGCTTGTCGATTACCTCTTCAAGCGGCTCCACTTTATTTGCCAAAGAGATGTCGTTTTTGATATAGGCGTTTACGGCAAGCTCTGAAATCTCTGTCAGCGCCGCAAACAAGGTGATGAAATCCGCTTTTGCTTCTCCGGAAAATTCCAGTCCGCTCTCGCTCATTTCCCGTGCAATTTTAACGATATTGATGGCGTGGTCGCCGATGCGCTCAAAATCACCTATCGTATGCAACAGCTCGGTAATCGTGTTGCTGTCCGCTTCCGTAAGCTCCTTCTGCGACAGCTTGAGCATATAGGTTGCCAGCTTGTCCTCCATCATATCAAGCTTCTGCTCCCCTGCCTCGACCTTATCGGCAATCTTTTGGTCATAACGGAACATGATGCCGATAGCGTCCTGCAGCGCCGTTTTGGAAATCTTCGCCATGCCCTTGGCTTTTTGTCTGCACTGTGAGGTCGCAAGCGGCGGCGAAGCGAGCAGACGCTCGTCCAGCCAAACGGTTTTGTCCTCGTTTTTGCTGTTTTTGCTGTCGGGAATGATTTTATAGGCGAGCTTGACAAGGAGATTGCTGAGCGGAAGCAAAATGATGGTTGTGATAATATTGAAAATAGAGTGGACAAAGGCGATTTCGACCGGATTGATCGCCTTGTCGAGAAACGCAAAATGCAGCAGCGCGTCGAGACCGTAGAACACCGGCATGCAAATCACGGTACCGATAATGTTGAACGCCATATGAACAACCGTCACGCGCTTTGCGTTTCTGTTGACGCCGATAGATGAAATCAGCGCCGTGACGCAGGTGCCGATGTTTTGTCCCATAATGATGGGAATCGCCATGCGGTAGGAGATGGTTCCGGTCATGGACAGCGCCTGCAAAATACCGACAGACGCCGCGGAGGATTGGATAATGCCCGTAAACACCGCTCCGAACAGCACGCCGACAATGGGAACGCTGAAGGCGACCAGAAGGTTTTGGAACTCAGGCATTTCGGCAAGAGGCGCAACGGAGTTTTTCATCAGCTCCATGCCGTACATCAGCACGGAAAAGCCGAGCATAATCATGCCGATGTCCTGACGCTTTTTCTTTTTGCTGAGCATAAACAGCACGATGCCGATCAGCGCGATTACGGGAGCAAAGTTCTCCGGCTTCAAAAGCGAAATAAAAACATTGTCGCTCTCAATTCCGGCCATACTGAGTATCCACGCGGTCAGCGTAGTTCCGATGTTCGAGCCCATAATGACGCCGACTGTCTGGTCGAGCGCCATAATGCCCGAATTGACAAGACCGACCAGCATGACGGTGACCGCCGAGCTCGACTGCACCGCTACCGTAATGCCCGCTCCCAGCCCAAGGCTCTTGAACGGATTGGAGGTCATTTTTCTGAGTGTTTTTTCGAGCTTGCCGCCCGCGAGCTTTTCAAGGCTTTGCGACATCACATGCATGCCGAACAGGAAGAACGCCAAGCCGCCGCAAAGCGTAAAAATTGAAAATATATCCATTATTTTCCTCCGTTAAAATCCACGGTAATATCCGTTCCCACGTTCAGCGTGCTGGCGACTGTGATGACGGCGTTATGCTTTTCCGCGACGTGCTTGACAATGGAAAGCCCCAAGCCGGTGCCGCCGGTCTCCTTGCTTCTGCTTTTATCCACGCGATAGAACCGCTCAAAAATCCGCTGTCTGTCCTTTTCGGGAATGCCGATTCCCGTGTCGGAAATGCGAATGGCCTTTCCCGACAGCACGACGTCCACATTGCCGCCCTGACGGTTGTACTTGACGGCGTTGTCCATCAGGTTATACACCAGCTCATATATTTCGGTGCGGTTGCCCTGAATCAGCTCCGCGTCGCCCGTTATGGTAATCATAATATCCTTTTCCCGACACGCGACCGCTAGGCTGTCCCTGCACTCCGCGGCGGTTTTCTTCAAATCCACCGTGTCGCTCGCCTTGTCCGCCGCGTTGGCGTCCAGCTCGGAGAGCTTGATAATGTCGCCGATCAGCGTCAGCATTCGGCTGCTTTCCGTGCGGATTTTTCCGGCAAAGCGCTTGACGTCATCGCCCTTTGCAATATCATTCTCAATCATTTCCGCATAACCGGAGATGGCGGTCAGCGGCGTTTTGAGCTCATGGCTCACGTTTGCGGTAAATTCCTGCCGCATATCGGACTGCAAATTGCGCTGATATTTGATTTCCTCAATCAGCGGCACCAATTCGGGATAGGTTTCCTTTTCGTATAACGCAGGGCTGTCGATTGACTTTGACAGCGCCTTTATCGGCTTCAAAATCCGTTTGGTGGTATGGACGGAGACAGCGACCGAAACGCCGGCTATACCCAAAATAATGGCAACGAGAAAATAAAAGGAGTTGCCGAATACGGAGAACACCGAGCTGATTTGCGTCGAAACGCGGAGAATGTTGCCGTCACCGAGCGTTTCCGCGTAATAGTAATCCTCCACGCCGAGCGTTGACGACAGACGGTAATCGCTGCCGGAGCCGTTTTGAATAGCCGAGCGGATTTCGGGACGGTCAAGATGGTTTTCCATTTGTCTGGCGTCCGTGTCGCTTTCAAAAAGAATGTTGCCGCCGCTGTCTATCAGCGTGATGCGAAAATCATCAGCGTTGAAATCCATCAGCTCCTCCGCCGTTTGCAGCTTCGGATAGCTGATTTTCAGCAGCCGCAGCTCCTCTCTGAGGTTATCACGCACCTCATCGCGCATGGTGTTTTGATACACAAACACCGTGGCGGCGATGCTGACCAGCGCGGCGATCAGTCCCATATAAAACATGCTGAGAATCAGTTTACGCTTCATTCTTGTCTTCCTTTTCCAGCTTGTAGCCTACATTTCTGACGGTGACAATATACCTGCCCTTATCGCCGAGCTTTTTGCGCAGGGTGTTGATGTGCATATCGAGCGTTCTGCCGAGATGGTCGTCATATCCCCAAACGGTGCTGAGAATCGCTTCACGCGCAAAAACCGTTTTCGGCTTGCCGATAAGCAGCTTGAGCAGCTCAAACTCCTTGTAGGTCAGCTCCACCCTTTCGCCGTCGGCAAAAACCGTCCGCTCGCTGTCGGACAACTCGATTCCGCAGTAGCTGAAAACCTCTTTTTTGCCTGCTTTGCGCAGCCGCGCCTTGACACGGCTGACAAGCTCCATCACGCCGAACGGCTTGCACAAATAATCCTCCGCGCCGAGGTCAAGTCCCTTTACGCGGTCGAGCTCGGTTGTCTTTGCGGAGATGATAATCACCGGAATTTCGGCATAGGCATGATTGGATTTTAACGCCTTCAAAACCGTCAGGCCGTCCTCGCCCGGCAGCATAATATCGAGGATAATCAAGTCGGGCTTCTTCTCGGCAAGCGCCTTGCAGAATGACGGCGACGATTCAAACTCCTCCGTTTCATATCCGCTCGTCCGCAGCGTATAGCTCTCGATTTCGCGGATATTCTCATCATCCTCCAATATATAAATGAGCATAGCATCATCCTCCGTTTTCTGTATTCATTATAAGGGTTTCGTGTAAATTCTACAATAAGCGCAATGTAAAATCTTTGTAAAACCTGCTGTCGTTTTCTGACGGAAACCGCTGTGCACGCCATGGTGCTCTCCTATGTTTTTCCGATAAAGCTATAGTATGCCATATAAAAACAGCTTCCGCAAACTCTTGGCGAAAGCTGTTTTTATGAGTGTTTTTACCTTAAATAGCTTTTTAATTCGTCAACACGCGCCGCCATATCGTTCCAGCCCAGCCAATACAAGTCGCCGAGCTTATCCATATCGCCGTCAAAGCGCGTGACCTCAACCGGCTTTGACGGCGCAATCAGGAAGATTTCACCGTTTTGGGCTTGCTTTTCGAGCCGCTCAACGGTTTGGTTAAACTCCGCGTTGACCTTTTCAAAGCTGCTGATAAAATTTGGGTACTTGCGATACACCATTTTGGTGAGCTTTGACGCGCCGGGTTTTCTGCGGTAACGCAGCTCGCGCGTCCGGACAACGACGGTTTTGGCGCCGTTTTGAAGTCCCTGCCATGAGAGAGGGATTTTTTCGGCGCAGCCGCCGTCCAAATACGGCACGCCGTCAATCATCACCGGCTTGGAAACAAACGGCACGGTCGCGCTCGCCTGCACGGCGCGAAACAAATCGCACCTGCCCTTTTCAAAATACTCCGCCTTGCCTGTCAGCAGATTGGTCGCGGTGACCGCAAGCTGTCTGTCCGGCGCATAAAGCCGCTTTTCGTCCAGCGGAAGCTTTTGGAGAATATCATGGAACAGATACGAAAAGCCCGTAATGCCCCTGTCGCGTTTCAGCGCGCCGATGCCGCAGTAGTTTTTGTCGTGACGGTAGGTCAAATCTATCCGTGCGCCCCAGCCGATTTGTCCGGAAACATAGCCGATGGCGGACAGAGCGCCTGCGGAAACGCCGGTAACGGTGGTGAGATTGACGCCGTTTTTCATCATGCAATCGAGCACGCCGAGCGTGTATAAGCCCTTCCAGCCGCCGCCCTCCAGCACCAGATTGCCCTTTGTGAGCGTATGACCGGCGCTGCCGGAAGGCAGCTTGCCGATATCCCTATATATTTTCATTTTGCCATATTCTCCCTGCTAAATAAATTGGGCGGTTATGCTCTCCGGACACGCTTTTACTTCATCAGGCGTTCCGCAGGCGATAATCCTGCCGCCGTCTTTTCCGCCGCCGGGTCCCATGTCGATGATGTAGTCCGCGTTTCTGATAACGTCAAGGTCATGCTCAATCACGATGACCGTAGCGCCGTGCCCGATCAACGTTTGAAAAACATGCAGCAGCGTTTCCACATCCTTTGGGTGCAGACCGATTGTCGGTTCATCAAACACAAACACCGCGTCTCCCTGCGCCTTGCCCATTTCCGAGGCAAGCTTCAGCCGCTGTGCCTCTCCGCCGGAAAGCCCCGGCGTCTCTTCACCGAGAGTAAGATAACCCAGCCCAAGGTCAAACAGAGTTCTGAGCTTCGGCTCGACATTTTTTATGTCACGGCAAAACGCCAAGGCGGCGCTCACATCCATATCCATCAGCTCGGGAAGCGTCTTTTCTTCCCCTGCCTTGTTTTTATAATGAATCTTTTTTGCGTCCTTGGAGTATCTGGAGCCCCGGCATGCGGGACACGGCACATCTACGTCCGGAAGGAACTGGACGTCAAGGGAGATCTCTCCTGTTCCGTCGCAGACCGGACAGCGCAGCGAGCCTGTATTATACGAAAAGTCGCCGGCTTTATGCCCCTGCTGTTTGGCGTCGTCCGTCCTCGCAAAAATCTTCCGCAGCTCATCATGCACGCCTGCGTAGGTCGCTACGGTTGAACGGACATTGATGCCGATCGGCGTCGCGTCAATCAGCTTGATATGCCTGATGCCGTCGGCTTCTATCTTTTTGACATGCTCCGGCAGCTTTTTGCCGTTGCATACCGATTCGAGCGCCGGAATCAGACTTTCCAATACCAGCGTCGTCTTGCCGGAGCCCGAAACGCCGGTGATGACCGTGAGCCTTTGCTTGGGTATTCTCACGGAAAGCGGCTTCACGGTATGGATTGTGTCGGTCTCCATGCAAAGCATTCCGTCCGAAAAAGCTTCTTTTGGCTCCTTTTGACCGTCGTCGAAACGGCAATCGGAAAGATATTTTCCGATAACGGACGCACTGTTTTTTTCGATTTCCTTTATCGTTCCTTCCGCGATGACCTGACCGCCCTTTGCGCCTGCCTCGGGTCCCATCTCAATCAGCCAGTCGGCTTCCTTTAATATCTGCGTGTCGTGATCGACGAGAAGAACCGAATTGCCGTCCCTCACCAAGTCGTGCATGACCGCGTTCAAGCCGACGATATTTGCCGGATGAAGTCCGATTGACGGTTCGTCGAGCACATACAGCACGCCGGTGGTTCGGTTTCTTACCGCTCTGGCAAGCTGCATTCTCTGCCGCTCTCCGGTTGACAGGGTGGAGGAAGCTCTGTCCAAGGTGAGGTACGAAAGCCCCAAATCCATCAGCCGCGCGGCTGTTCCGAGATAGGCTTCGCAGATAATCTCCGCCATCTGCCGCAGCTGCGGCGGAAGGGACGACGGTACTTTTCTGACCCATTCAACAGATTCCTTCAACGTCATTTTGCACGCCTGCGCAAGAGAGATTCCCATCAGTCTGGGCGCTCTTGCCGCTTCGGAGAGTCTTGTTCCCTCACATTCGGGGCAGATTTCTTCCCGAAGAAATTTCTCCACCCTTTTCATGCCCTTTTCGTCTTTGACCTTGTTCAGCGCGTTCAGCACTGTCGCGGTCGCGCTGTAATAGGTAAAATCCATCTCTCCGGCTGTTGCCGTGTTCGCCTTCTTGGGACGGTAAAAGATATGCTTTTTTTCCATCGGTCCGTCATAGACGATTTCTTTTTCTTTGTCGCTGAGCTCCCTAAAGGGGACGTCGATTCGCACACCCATGGCGCGGCAAACGTCTGTCATCAGCGACCACATCAGTGAATTCCACGGCGCGACAGCTCCTTCATCAATCGTCAGGCTTTCGTCCGGAACAAGCGTGCTCCTGTCTACGGTTCTGACCGTGCCGGTTCCTCCGCAGCACGGACAGGCGCCCTGAGAGTTGAAGGCAAGCTCCTCCGCGCCGGGGCCGTAGAAATGTTCACCGCATTCCGGACAGATGATTTCCTGCATACCGGCAACCTGAAAGCCGGGCGCGGCATAGTGACCGTTCGGACAGCGATGCGAAGCCAGCCTTGAAAACATCAGCCGGAGGCTGTTCAACAGCTCTGTTCCCGTGCCAAAGGTCGAGCGTATGCCCGGGACGCCCGGTCTTTGATGCAGCGCCAAAGCCGCAGGCACATAGAGAACCTCGTCCACGTCGGCTCTGGTCGCCTGCGTCATGCGCCTTCTGGTATAGGTCGATAACGATTCCAGATACCTTCTTGAGCCCTCCGCGTACACGACGCCAAGTGCCAAGGAGGATTTTCCCGAACCGGACACGCCTGCAATGCCGGTGATTCCGTAGAGCGGAATATCCACATCTATGTTTTTCAGGTTATGAACCTTTGCGCCTCTTATTTCTATATTTTTCGGCTGATTGGAAAAGTGTAAATGTTTGTCGTTCATACTGTCAGCGCCTTTCTCCGTGCGGGGTCTGTTCCGTCAAACGCCTGCACCCCTGTGCTATTTCCGGCTTTTTACAACGACACATTAAGTAAAGCCGCGGCTATGCCGCTCATATTATAACTCTGTTTGGAAAATATCGCAAGTGGAATTAATACTTAATACTATTCTCAAATAAAATCCTTTAAATCTTTTTATTTCAGCTTGATTTAAGAATGATGGTTTATACTTCCGTTAAATCAAAGAGAACGGAGGAAGAAATCATGTTAAAAAAGTTATCGGCTCTCATATTCGCAATCATACTGGCGGCTTCCTTTTCCGCCTGTCAAAAATCCGCTGAGGTGAGCGAAGCAGCGGAAACGGCTGCAATCACTGAAAACGCGGCAACAGCGACCGAAGATGAAGCGGTCACCACCGAACCCGCCACAGTCGCCGCGACCGCAAAAGCCGCAACGACACAGCCTGCGACAGCGGCAGCGGCAAGTGCCTCGCAAAGCAACAGCGATACTCAAACGGAAAGCAGCGTGAACGTCACTAAATCCACCACAAAAACAGAGCAGGTGACAAGCACCGCCAACACCACATCAGGCGGTATGATTAACACTTCCGAATTATTCACCAACCGCGACCTGACCCAAACCGCCGACACCTACGGCGCGGCTATTTACACGGTCAGCGATAATCAAAATATCACAATCACCACCGAGGGCGTTTATATCCTGCAAGGCAGCGCCGATAATGTGACGGTGACGATTGAAGCAGGCGACAATGACAAGGTGCAGCTGCTGCTCGACGGCGTAACGCTGACAAATTCAAACGCGCCCTGCATTTATGTCAAAAACGCCGACAAGGTGTTTGTCACAACGGCAAGCGGCACCACCAACACGCTCTCCGTCACCGGCAGCTTTTCTTCCGACGGCAGCACCAACACCGACGCGGTGATATTCTCCAAGGACGATCTGGTGCTCAACGGTCTCGGCACGCTGAACATCCGCTCCACCGACAACGGAATTACGAGCAAGGATGATTTAAAAATCACCGGCGGCACGCTGAACATCACCTGCAACTCCGACGCGCTGGAAGCAAACGAATCCATCGCCGTTTCGGACGGCAGCATCACCATCAACGCCGGAAAGGACGGACTGCACGCCGAATATGACGAGGACAACAGCACCGGCTTCATCTACATTTGCGGCGGCACCTTCAACATTACTGCCGGCAGCGACGGCATGCAGGCGACAACGGTTTGCCAGATTGACGGCGGCAACATCCGTATCAGTGCAGGCGAAGGCATTGAGGGCACATTTGTACAGATTAACGGCGGCGACATTATCATTTCCGCAAGCGACGACGGTATCAACGCTTCAAGCAAATCCACCGCTTATAACGTGCGCATTGAAATCAACGGCGGCAGCTTGACGGTGAATATGGGTCAGGGCGACACCGACGGCATCGACTCCAACGGCGACCTCTACATCAACGGCGGCACCGTGACCGTCAACGCGCAGTCCTCGTTTGATTATGACGGCACAGCGCAAAAGACCGGCGGCACGATTATTGTCAACGGCACCCAGACCGATTCCATCACCAACCAAATGATGGGCGGTATGGGCGGTATGCAGCCAAACGGACAGGCACAGGGCAACGCTCCTATGCAGGGCGGATTTAACGGAAGATAGGATTGTTACGGCACGGTTACAGAGCCGGCTCGGACTCACGAACGGAGTTTTGAGCCGGCTCTTTTTGACCTCGCCGTTGAAGCTCTGAATGGTAAAGGAACGGCTTTATGAAAGGCGAGACCGGGTGCGGCGTCACACTGCTATCTCTTTTTGTAAAGCACCAACTCGGGATTTTTGCCGTCCGCTTCATAGGTGCAAATCAGGATAAAACCCATATCAGCGAGGACGCCGAAGCGCCGATTGCCGCCAAATTCCGGTTCAAGCTGATTGCCGAGATAGGTTTTGTTATCGTCAAGGAACTTTGCGCTGACACCGCTTGGCAGCGGATAAGCGAGATTGACATAGCCGCCGACAAGCGCGTTCAACCGCTCAACATTCGGCATACCCTCGATGTGGAGGCCGTTGATTTCTTGGATTAACTGCTGCTTGAATTGCTCAAACTCGCCGTTGTCGCTGAGCGCCTCGTACCGCTTCCAATAATCAAGCTTCGGCAAATTCTGCTTCATATATTCACGCGCTTGTTCTTCGGTGAAGCCCTGCCTGACCATATTCGGAATACACACCTGAATCAGCTCGTCCATATCGCTGTAGGTGTACTGACCGTCGGCGTAGCACCACTTGCAGTAGTCCTCGTTCAGCGCGCCGTCTCCGTCCCTGCCGATGATGGAATCCTCCAGCGGCATGCCGCAGCACTGACAAATGAGCTGACGCGGAGAGCCGAGCAGCGTGTTGATGGACACATTGAACAGCCGAGAAAGCAGCTTTAGCGTTTCCGTATTCGGCACGGTGTCGCCGTTCTCCCAGCGCGACACCGCCTGTCGGGTGACAAAAACCTTCTCGGCAAGCTCGTCCTGAGACAGACCGTTCTTCGTCCGAAGCTCATGGATAACCTCTTTTGTGTTCATAAAAACACCTCCCTTGTACTCATTTTAAACCATAACACGGCAATAATCAAGCAACCTGTTGTTGCTGCTAACAAAATTTCAGATGTCGATTGCCTTCTTCTATATGATTACGTCATCTCGGTCAGCGTGGATTTTAATTTTTCGGCGCTGTTTTTCAGCTTTGCTTGTTCTTCGTCTGTCAGAACGGGCATTTGTTTGCTGACAACTCCCTTGCCTGAAATGATACAGGGCAGGCTCAGCGCGACCTCCTGCAAGCCGTATTCGCCATGCAGCGTCGACGTGACGGAGGCGAGGGTTTCTTTTTGATGCAGGACAGCGTCTGCCAGCATACAAACGCAGGTGGCAATTCCGTAATGCGTTCTCCCTTTTGCGGCAATGATCTGCGTGCCGAGTGATTTGACTCTGTTCTGAATCGTTTGCCGGATTTCTTCATTCCAGATTAAGCCGTGAAGCGTGCAGTATTCCGCAACCGGCTTTCCCTGGACAGTGATGCTGCTCCAAACTGGCACCTGGCTTTCGCCGTGTTCGCCGATGACATATCCGCCGACCTCGGAAACCGGGCTGCCGGTATCGTCGGCTACAGCCCTTAACAAACGTGAAGTATCCAACGTACAGCCGGTGCCGAACACGGTTCCGTCCGGCAAGCCGACCCATTTATCGCAATAATAGGTCAGCATATCAACAGGATTGGAAACAAGCAGCACGACGCCCCTTGCGTCATGCTTTTTCAGCTGTTCGCACACGTCTTTTATAATGCCGATGTTATCGTGAATCATATCCAATCGCGTTTCGGTCGGCTTTCTGTTTCTGCCTGCGGTAATGATAATAAAATCACTGTCGGCTGTGTCCGCGTAAGTGCCTGCGCGAACCGCGGAATCACCCATAGCGGCAACGCCGTGCTGAATGTCATCTGCTTCCGCCTGCGCTTTTTTCTCATCAATATCTACCAAAACAATATCCTCGGCAATGCCCTTCAACGTCAGCGCGTAGGCGATTGTCGCGCCGACATAACCGGCGCCGATGATGGTAATTTTTTTCATTTGCTAACACTTCTTTCAATCCTTATTTTTTGAACCACGGAATACAGCGGTTCACCCTTTTGCAATAGTCTTTATATTCTTCACCGTACAAATCAAGGAGCCATTTTTCCTCGGTTTGCTTTAGCAAAAATGTCAGGAAAATCCAATAAAGAATCGGCAATACAATCCTCTCCAAAAACGGGTATAATACAGTTAGCGTTTGCTAACTGTATTATACCACAAATACGCTCTAAACTCAATAGCTATCAAAAAAGTTCTTGATTTTCTTGATTCTCTATGATATAATTCATTGCAGTTAGCAGCCGCTAACTGCTTAACACTGCAATTTTTCAAAGAAAGGAAGATGTGAATGAATAAAGAAAAGAAGAAGTCGCCTTTGTCAAGGCTGATGGCGTACACGGAAAGCTACCGCGGGCTCTTGTTCGGCGGATTGTTTCTGTCGGCTGTTTCAATGGTGCTGGGCACGGCGCCGTATATTTGCATATGGCTTGTCATGCGCGATTTAATCGCGGCAGCGCCCAACTGGACGCAGGCGACGGAAATCACCAAATACGGCTGGCTGGCGTTTGGCTTTGCCATGGGCGGTATTGTCGTTTATTTCGCCGCGCTGATGTGTACGCACTTGGCGGCGTTCCGCACCGCATCCAATATCCGCAAGCGCGGCATGGCGCACCTGATGAAAACACCGCTCGGCTTTTTTGACAGCAACGCATCGGGACTTTTGCGCAACCGTCTGGACGGCGCCGCCGCCGAAACCGAAACACTGCTGGCACACAACCTCGCCGATATTGTCGGCACGGTGGCGATGTTTATCGCGATGTTGGTGCTGATGTTTGTGTTTGACCGGCGCATGGGCGCGGCGTGTATTTTGGCGGCAATCATTTCCGTACTCTCCATGTTCACCATGATGGGCGGCAAAAACGCAAAGCTCATGCAGGATTATCAGGCGGCACAGGATACCATGAGCAAGGCAGGCACCGAATACGTGCGCGGTATTCCGATCGTCAAGGTGTTCCAGCAGACCGTGTATTCCTTCAAGGCGTTCAAGCAGGCGATTGAGGATTACAGCGAAAAAGCGGAAAAATACACTGACGGCGTTTGCCGATTGCCGCAGTCGGTCAACCTCACCTTTACCGAGGGAGCGTTTGTTTTCCTGATTCCCGTAGCGCTGTTTTTAGCGCCGTCCGCACTCAGCTCCGGAGATATTGCCGGGTTTATTACCAACTTCGCATTTTACGCGGTTTTCTCCGCAAGTATTTCCACGGCACTTGCAAAAATCATGTTCGCCGCGAGCGGTTCCATGCTCGCCAACACTGCGCTCAACCGCATTGATACGGTGATGAATGCGCCGGTTTTGGCGGTTTCCGAACATCCAAAAACGCCAAACGGCAACCGTGTGGAATTCAAGGACGTCAGCTTTACATACGAAGGCGCTAACACACCGGCACTCAGTCGCGTATCCTTTGTCGCAGAGCCGGGACAGACGGTCGCGCTGGTAGGTCCCTCCGGCGGAGGCAAGACAACTGCCGCAAGCCTGATACCGCGCTTTTGGGACGTCACCGAGGGCTGCGTTGAGGTTGGCGGCACAGATGTGCGCGACATGGATCCGCACGTTTTGATGGAGCATATCGCCTTTGTCTTTCAGAATAACCGTCTGTTCAAGACCTCTATCCTTGAAAATGTCCGTGCAGCAAAGCCCGGCGCTTCACGCGAAGAAGTCCTGAAAGCGTTACAGGCGGCGCAGTGCATGGATATTATCGAAAAGCTGCCGGAGGGCATTGACACGGTGATTGGCAGCGAGGGAACCTATCTTTCCGGCGGTGAACAGCAGCGAATCGCGCTTGCACGCGCTGTTTTGAAGGACGCGCCGATTGTGGTGCTCGACGAAGCCACCGCCTTTGCCGACCCGGAAAACGAGGTGCTGATTCAAAAAGCGTTTGCCACGCTCACCAAGGGAAAAACCGTCATTATGATTGCGCACCGTCTTTCCACCGTGACAGGCGCGGATAAGATTATCGTCCTTGACGGCGGCAAGGTTGCCGAGGAAGGCACGCACAAGGCATTGCTTGAAAAAGACGGCTTGTACGCCGGAATGTGGAAGGAATACAACAAAGCCGCCAAATGGAAGCTTCAAAGCGAAGGAGAGGTGAGATAAATGTTCGGTGAGAAATTCAAGCGCAAATACGCGCTGTCCGACAAAGGCGTTCACAACACCAAAATGGGTATGCTGTGGACAATCGTTGTCAATCTTTTGATGATGGGCGGCATGGGACTGCTGTATTTTATGATGCAGAGCTTTATCTCCACGCTGACCGAAAACGGCGCTTTGCCGAATCCGTGGCTGTATGTCGGTTTGACCGTGCTGTTTGTCATCCTCTCCCTCATCGTTCATCTGCTGCAATATCACGCCACCTACGGCTTGGTGTACGGCGCGGTCAAAACGATGCGTATCGGACTGGCGGAACGGCTCAGACGGCTGCCGCTCGGCTACTTCGGAAAGCGCGATTTGGCGGATTTGACGGAAACGATTATGGGCGACGTCAACCGCATGGAGCATGTTTGGTCACACGTCATGGGCTATCTTTACGGCTCATACGTCTCCACCGCCGTCATTGCCGTTGTGCTGCTGATTTATGATTGGAGATTGGCGATTGCGGCATTATGGGGCGTTCCGGCAGCGTTCGCGCTGCTGTTCGGCAGCCGTAAAATGGCAAAGAAGAATTCCGAAATCTCCAAACAGGCAGCGGTGAAGGTGTCCGACGGCATTCAGGAAACGCTTGAAAACATCCGCGAAATTCACGCCACCAATCAGGAATCCCATTATCTCAGCGAACTGAACGAAAAGATTGACAAGCATGAAAAAACGCTTTTGCGCGGAGAATTTGCCACAGGTATTTTCGTCAACGCCGCCGGTGTGATTATGCGGCTCGGCATCGCAACGACGATACTGGTTGGTTCGGCTTTGACATTATCGGGACAGATTGACTTCATGCTGTTCTTTATGTTCCTCTTAGTGATCACGCGCGTGTATGCGCCGTTTGATCAAAGCCTTGCGCTGATTGCCGAGGTGTTTATGTCCGAGGTATCTGCAAACAGGCTGATGGAAATTTATGACGCGCCGGTTGCCGAGGGCAGCAACGCTTTTCAGCCGAACGGACATGATATTGTCTTTGACAACGTCTGCTTTGCTTATGATAATGAGCAGGTGCTCAGGGGCGTGAGCTTTACCGCCAAAGAAGGCGAGGTCACCGCGCTGGTCGGTCCGTCCGGCTCCGGCAAAAGCACCTGCGCACGTCTTGCCGCAAGACTGTGGGATATTACGGACGGTTCCATTCAAGTGGGCGGCGTGGACATCAACTCCGTTGACCCCGAAACCCTGCTGACCGATTACGCGATGGTATTTCAGGACGTGGTGCTGTTTGACGATACCGTCATGGAGAACATCCGGCTCGGCAAGCATGGCGCGACAGATAAAGAAGTGATTGCCGCCGCAAAAGCCGCCAACTGTGATGAATTTGTCAGCAAGCTGCCGGACGGCTACTATACGCCCATCGGCGAAAACGGCGCCAAATTAAGCGGAGGAGAACGTCAGCGTATTTCCATTGCGAGAGCGCTGCTCAAAAACGCGCCGATTGTGCTGTTGGACGAAGCCACGGCTTCCCTTGACGTTGAAAATGAAACAAAGGTGCAGGGCGCACTTTCGAGGCTGCTGCAAAACAAAACCGTCCTCGTTATCGCACACCGCATGAGAACCGTTGAAGCGGCTGACAAAATCGTTGTGCTCAAGGACGGCAGAGTAGCGGAAGCAGGCAAGCCGGAGGAGCTGATGAAGCAAAACGGCGAGTTCGCTAAAATGGTGCGCCTGCAAAACAAGAGCGCCGGCTGGACGGTCGCATAATCATCGTAGAGAAAAAAATCAACTCATTTCTAAACGGAGCAAGGCTGAAGAACCCTGCTCCGTTTTTTATAACTATAATAATTTTTTTGTACTCATCAAGCCAATTCCCAGCGTAGAAGCATTGTGCAGCATGGCGGTTGTGGTCGGCTGCGCCAGACCGCTTACGTCGTCGCCAATCATCACAACCGTGTTGCTTTATCAAGAATTTGCGAATGAAATTCCTTCATACAAACAGCTCCCGAACATGCGGTTATTTTTTGCTTATTATGCAGTTATCGGATAGCTCTCTGTTTCCTCCATACCGAGGAAGAACTGGCGGATATTCATATTCAGCTCGATGTTCAGGTCATAGTTGCGGTAAACGTCGATGCGTTTGATCATCGAATTGACGATCATCTTTTTAGCTTCAATGGTAGCACTATCATAAAGGCTTGGCGAAGATTCCAACGTCAATAATATGTAGAGAAAACAAACATGGGGTTTGCAGATATAGGCTTATCAATCAAT
>CAMJOD010000045.1 GCA_946407465.1 uncultured Clostridia bacterium | reverse complement strand
TACAAGAACACCGAAATGCGCGTGCAGGCAGGCAGCAAGGCGGAGCTTTGCGTCACCAAGCCCGACGGCACCGAGGAGCGCAGCACGATTTTTGACTTTACCACCGACGGTGTGATTCAGGGCATGCACAACCTCGACAAGAGCATTTCTTCCTTTGCGCGCAGCTGCTTCAACTATGCGCTCGACCAAAAGCTCGACGTCTGGTTTGCCACCAAGGACACCATCAGCAAGATTTATGACCACCGCTTTAAGGATATTTTTGCCGAAATCTTTGAGAACGAATACAAGGACAAGTTTGACGAAGCCGGCATTGAGTTTTTCTACACC
Source organism: uncultured Clostridia bacterium (assembly GCA_946407465.1). GTDB lineage: Bacteria > Bacillota > Clostridia > Oscillospirales > Acutalibacteraceae > Ruminococcoides. Next base: position 15,198 of record CAMJOD010000045.1, on the reverse strand, counting down.
CTGATTGACGACGCTGTCGCGCGTGTTATCCGCAGCGAGGGCGGCTATATGTGGGCTTGCAAGAACTACGACGGCGACGTGATGAGCGATATGATTGCCACGGCGTTCGGCTCGCTGGCAATGATGACAAGCGTGCTGGTTTCTCCCGACGGTATTTATGAGTACGAAGCCGCGCACGGCACCGTGCAGCGCCACTACTACAAGTACCTCAAGGGCGAGGAGACCTCCACCAACTCCGTTGCGACCATCTTCGCATGGACAGGCGCTCTCAGAAAGCGCGGCGAGCTGGACAAGCTGCCTGAGCTGATGGCGTTTGCCGACAAGCTGGAGCAGGCGACGATTCAGACCATTGAGGACGGCGTGATGACCGGCGACCTCTATCTCATCTCCTCCCTGCCCAACAAGCAAAAGGTCAACACCGAGGACTTTTTGAGAGCAATCAACGAGAGATTGGCGGCGCAATACTGATTAAAGGAGCAAGTGCGTAATGTCTAAAAATGACATATCCATGTCGGTTATCAGGCGTCTGCCAAGATATTACCGCTTTTTGTCTGAGCTGGACGAGCAGCAGGTGGAGCGGATTTCATCCAACCGTCTGGCGCAGATTATGAATGTGACCGCCTCTCAGGTGCGTCAGGATCTCAACTGCTTCGGCGGCTTCGGACAGCAGGGCTACGGCTACAGCGTCAGCCAGCTGCGGCTGGAAATTCAGCGGATTCTGGGACTGAATCACCGCTATCAGGCGATATTGCTGGGCGCCGGCAACTTCGGCACGGCTGTGGCGAGCTACATCAATTTTCCCAAGCTGGGCTTTGAGCTGATTGGCTGCTTTGACACCGACAAAGAAAAAATCGGCGGCAGCATCGGCAAGCTGGTGATTATGGACGAAGCGGAGCTCGAGAGCTTTTGCCGTACGCACCGCGTTGACACCGCGATACTCTGCATTCCCAAGCAGAATGTGGAAAACTCGCTCGAACGGCTCTATCGTCAGGGCGTCAAAAGCTACTGGAATTTCAGCCATTTCGACATCACCGCCAAGCACAAGGACGTCGTTGTGGAAAATGTCCATCTTAGCGACAGCCTGATGACCCTGTGCTACCGGATTACAAACGCCGGAGAACAGCGATAGTTCTAAAAAATAAAATAAGGGTGAGATACGGATTTTTGTCTGTATCTCACCCTTTTGTTTTCTTTTTAACGGAATCCCAATATGCCTTGAAGGCTTGTTCGGTTTTGTTGTCGCCGTAGTGATAGTAGACGCTGTCCTTTATCAAATCGGGCAGATATTGCTGCGGCGTGTAGTGGTTGGGATAATCGTGCGGATAGCGGTAGTGCTGCCCTTTGTTGGGATTGTCCTCGCCGTCATAGTGCTTGTTTTGGAGCTGACGCGGAATGGGTCCCACATTGCCGCGGCGAATATCACCGAGCGCACGGTCAATCGCCTGTTCGCCCGAGTTGGACTTTGGCGCCGTGGCAACCAGAATCACGGCGTCCGCCAGCGGAATACGCGCCTCCGGCAAGCCGACTGCCTGCGCAATATCGACGCAGCTCTTGACAATCGGGATAATTTGCGGATAAGCCAGCCCCACGTCCACGCAGGCACACACCATCAAACGGCGGCACGCCGAGGGCAAATCGCCTGCCTCCAACAGTCTGCCGAGATAATGCAGCGCCGCGTCGGGGTCGCTGCCGCGCATACTCTTTTGATATGCCGAAACAATGTCGTAATGCTCGTCGCCGTCGCGGTCATAGCGCATGGCGCTCCGCTGCACCAGCGCGCTGACAATTTCCTCCGTGACAATCCGCTTGTCGCCGTCGCGCTCGGCTGCCGTCACGGACAGTTCCACCGCGTTCATCGCCTTGCGCACGTCGCCGCCGCAGCCGGTGGCTATCCGTTTGGCGCATGCCGGACTGAGGTCGATGGAAATCTGCTGTTCCTCCTCCAACAGACGTGCCGCGCGAAACACTGCCCGTTCGACCTCCTCCGGCTCTACCGACTTGAACTCAAAGACTGTGGAACGGCTGAGAATCGCATTGTAGACATAAAAATACGGGTTCTCGGTGGTGGAGGCAATCAGCGTTATGCTGCCGTTTTCGATGTATTCGAGCAGGGTTTGCTGCTGCTTTTTATTGAAATACTGGATTTCATCAAGATAAAGCAGGATGCCGTTGATGCCCGAAAAGGTGCCCAGCTGCGACACAATCTCCTTGATGTCCGCAGTGGACGCGATGGTGCCGTTGAGCTTGCGCAGCGTCTTGTTGGTTTTGTTGGCTATATAAGTGGCGAGCGTCGTTTTGCCGACGCCCGACGGACCGTAAAATATCAAATTGGGAATCTCGCCGCTCTCAATAATTCTGCGCAGCGGTTTGCCCTCCGCCAACAGGTGCCGCTGCCCGACAATATCGTCGAGCGACTGCGGCCGAAAGCGGTCGGCAAGTGGTTTTTTCATAGGCTCACCTTGTTTGGATGTCGCGTTTTTGGCGGCTGTTCTCCCTTTCGAGAATGTCGCAGACCGCCATTTTGCGGATAATATTCTTGACTGTCAGGTCAAGTCCTGTCCCCTCGCTGTAGTCGGCAGGATAGATAAAATCCACCCTGTCCTTTTGGAGCAGGTCCTCAACCTTGCTGTCGCGGTTCTGGTAGACGGCAATTGAGTAGCCGCCGTATGCCTTCATCATCTTCATGCAGGGCACGTCGCTCAAACCATCGCCGATGTAAATCATGTTGGTAAACGGCACGCGCTTGCTGTCGTCGGGCATGGAACGGTTGAGGTCAAGGTCGTTGGAAACGTCGAGCACGCCCTTGTTGATGCGGTAGACAAACTGGGTTTTGTTGGTGTAGTTGACGTCAGTTTTCGGCCAGACGGCGCCGCCGTTTTCGTCATACAAAAACTCGCAGGCAAAAATACAGCGAAAGCTTTGGCTGATGGAGGTACCCTCGATAATCTCCTTCATGCCGGACGAGATGACATAGTGCTCAATCTGCACACCGTTGGCGGCTCCAAAGGCGTTTATACGGTCAAACCACTCCTCAACGCCCTCAAAAAACTCGACGTTCTTTCCCATGGAAACGAGCTTTTCGCGCAGCAGCGGCATCCCTCTGTCCGCGGAGGTTTTGACCATGGCGTACATATAGGCGAGCACCGAATCCATATGCTCGCGCTTCCATATTTCGTTGGTAAAATCCCAAAACTCGCGCTCCGTCATGCCAAGACTCGGAATAAAGCTGTAATCCTGCATATCCTTGGTGCAGAGCGTGCGGTCGAAGTCGTACATAATGGCGACAATAGGCAAAGGTCTCATGGCTTTTCTCCGCAATATTTTATTATTATGATTTCTTTTGATAGGCTGTAATCTCAACCGACTTTATCAGAACAGGGTTTTGCAGCATTTGGTCTTTGTCTGTTTTCATCTGCGCCAGCTTGTCAACGACCTCCATGCCGCCAATCACCTGCGCAAAAACGGTGTTGCCGCGGTCGGCAGCGTTATATACGCCGTCAAACTGCGGATTGCCGCCGTTTTGGGTGTAGAGCGCCTTGACATTTTCGGGGACAATATCGGGATTGAGAAATTTGTCGCCATTCTCGGTAATATAAGCGCCGAGCAGGTCGGTGTCCTTGTATTCGCCGAGCTTTTCGGAGACGAGCCGCCAGACGGTTTTCAGACCGCGCCAGCCGCCGCTTTTGCGAAAATCGTCGGCGTTTGCCTGATTGATAAAGAATTGCGTGCCGTTGGTGTCCCTGCCGGTGTTCGCCATCGAAACGGCGCCGCGCAGGTTATAGAGCGAATCGCAAAATTCGTCCTCAAACGGCGCGCCGTAGGAGCTGACGCCGTTGGGATTTGCGTCGTCGGACGGACAATAGCCGCACTGCACCAGACCGCCGCTGACAACATGCAGAATCGGCGTGTTGCTGTACGCCCCTGCTTTGGCGAGGTTGATAAAATTCGTGACGGTTTTGGGCGCTTGCTCGGGAAACAGCCGCAAAGTCACATCGCCGACCGCTGTATGCACCACTGCGACGGCGTCTCCCTCATCCGGTTTTTGCAGCTGAAAGCCCGGGTCATTCTTTTTGTCATGGATAATCTGCGGCTGAATACCTGCCGATTGGGGGTCAATGCCGATAGCCTCCAAATCGCGCGGCAGATTTGCCGGTTCATCGGTTATGCCGGAGGTCTTTTTTTCGGAATTATCCTCACCGCAGGCTGAAAGAAGCAGTGCCGACACGCCGAGCAGCGCGCCCAACAGCAAAATGAGTGCTTTACGACAGATTTTCATAATAATTTTCCTTTCGGATAAATTTAAAACACACATCTAAAACACACATAAATATTTTAACATATTTTCCAAATTTTGTCAAACTGTTGCCACAGTGGGCAGTGCGCCTTTTGACAGAAGGAAATAGACTATTAGTATGATGAACGGCGCGGTCGGACGTTGAGAGGAAGATAAATTGTAATATGATAAGCAGGATAACCGGTAAAATCGGAGGTTGCTGTTATGGTGACGGTTTGGCAGTTCAGCGGATTCTGCATATTTTCTCCCCTGCGTTCATAGAATTTTTCTGAAACAAAGCAACATCGGAGGTCATAAAATGTCAGAATATCTGCCCGAAGGAAAGCTGATAAACACACCGCAGAACCGCGCCGTCACCCATTCGCTGCGGCTGCTGCGCGAGGCGGTGAAAAAGAAAACCATTTTGGAGGCACGCGCCGGACTCTGTGACGCTTCACACAATCTCTGCGTGCAGCTCGGCGGCATACGCGGCATTATTCCGCGAGAGGAAGGTGCGCTCGGTATGCGCGACGGCACGGTGCGCGACATCGCGGTGATTTCGCGCGTCAACCGTCCTGTCTGCTTCACCGTCACCTCGGTCAGCGAGGACGGCGACGGGCTGCCCTATGCCCTGCTGTCGCGCGCCGACGCACAGGAGCGCTGTCTGAAAAACTATATCGCCAAACTGCGCCGCGGCGACGTGATAGACGCGCGGATTACCCATCTCGAAAGCTTCGGCGCGTTTGCCGACATCGGCTGCGGCATTGCGGCGCTCATGCCCATTGACGCGATTTCGGTTTCGCGCATTTCCCATCCGCGCGACCGCTTTACGGTCGGCATGGACATCAGAGCGGCGGTGAAATCCATTGAGAACGGCAGAATCAGCCTGAGCCAAAAGGAACTGCTCGGCACGTGGGAACAAAACGCCGCAGGCTTTGCGGCTGGCGAAACCGTCGCCGGTATTGTGCGCAGTGTTGAAAACTACGGCGCATTTGTGGAGCTGACGCCCAACCTTGCCGGACTCGCCGAAACCAAGGAAGGCATTCGCGTCGGGCAGCAGGTGAGCGTCTACATCAAAAGCATCATTCCCGACAAAATGAAAATCAAGCTGATTATTATCGACGCCTTTGACGACGCACCTCTCCCCTCTGCGCCAATCTATTATGAGGACGCCGCGCATATCGACCGTTTTCTCTATTCTCCCGTGGGCTGTCAAAAAAATATCGAAACAGTGTTCGAAAAAAATTGACTTTTTGCGCGCCTTATGGTATCATGAGACCATAAGGAGTGAGGCTATGGAACCGTTAATCATGACAATTAGTATCATCACCTGTCTTGTTGCAGTGATAACACTGATTATTGTTCTGATAAAGAATAATCAGAACAGCTCGCAGCGCGAGATAATCGCCGCCATGCGACAGGAAAACGCAACGTTGCGACAGGAGCTGAACGCACAGACGCAGCTCGCCGTCAAGCATATGGGCGACATGCTGCTTGAAAACCAGCGCGACTTTGCCGACAGCCAGTCGGAGCGCACCGAAGCACTGGAAAACCGCATGAAAACCTTTTCGCTGCAAAATGAAATGAAGCTTGAAAATATCCGCCTGACAATCGACAGGCAGCTCACCGAGAACCGCGAAACGCTCGAAAAACGCATGGATTCGCTGCAAAGGGACAACAACCGCCAGCTGGAGGAGATGCGCAAGACCGTTGACGAGCGGCTCGAAAAATCGCTCGAGGACAAAATGAACAAGAGCTTTTCGCTGGTGAGCCAGCGGCTCGAGCAGGTCTACAAGGGACTCGGCGAAATGCAGCACCTTGCGAACGGCGTCGGCGATTTGAAAAAGGTGCTCTCCAACGTCAAAACGCGCGGTATTCTCGGCGAAATCCAGCTGGGCAGCATTCTCAGCGAAATACTCTCTCCCGAGCAGTATGCCGAAAATGTGGCGACCAAAAAGGGCTCCAAAAACGTAGTGGAATTTGCCGTCAAGCTGCCTGCCAAAGACGACGGCTTCATCTGGCTGCCGATTGACTCCAAATTCCCGGGCGACACCTATACCGCCCTGCGCGACGCGATGGAGAACGGCGACAAGGCACAGATTGACGCCTGCGCCAAAACGCTGCTGAACACGATAAAAGCCGAGGCAAAGGACATCAGCACCAAATATATTGACCCGCCTAACACAACCGAGTTTGCAATCATGTTCCTGCCCTTTGAGGGGCTGTACAGCGAGGTCGTCAACCGCGGCATGATTGAGGTTTTGCAGCGCGACTACAAGGTCAATATCGCGGGACCCAGTACCATGGCGGCGCTGCTCAACTCGATACAGATGGGCTTCAAGACCCTTGCCGTTCAAAAGCGCAGTGCTGAGGTATGGCAGGTGCTCGGCGGCGTCAAAAAAGAATTTGACACCTTTGCGCAGGTCTTGGAAAACACACAGAAAAAGCTCGACCAAGCCAACCGCGACCTTGACACCCTCGTCGGCGTGCGCACGCGCCAAATCCAGCGCCGCCTGAAGGACGTGCAGACACCGGCAGGTTTGACAGACGGAAACAACTTATAATTTGTAACATAACTCTTAATTCGCAATTAGTTGGCAGGAAAGGTCTGCTTATTGTCAGGCTGTGTAGGGTTGTGTAGGGTTTCGGGCGTTTTCAGAAAACCCCTTACAGGTTATATATTTCTATATTAGAATTTTAATTTTCCGTACGAAGAATTATAAAAACCCTGCAAACCCTACACAACTATACACGATTATTCTAAATCAGAAATAAAACAGGGACGTGCTCCAAACGAACACGTCCCGAATTTTATGTAGTTTTCCAAACCAACCGCAATTATGAATTACGAATTAATAAGATACCATTCCCCAGTAGGCGCTCAGCTCGTCCATCGGGTTGTAGCGCACGCCGTTGAGGCGACATTCAAAGTGCAGGTGCGGTCCCGTTGACTGACCGGTGGTGCCGACATAGCCGAGCACCTGTCCCTTGCTGAGGGGTTGACCGGGGCTGACTGCAACGGTTGTCAGGTGGGCGTAGATGGTGACCTTGCCGTTGCCGTGGTCAATCTTGACATAGTTGCCGTAGCCGCCACCGCAGCCGCAGTTGTCGGTCATCGCCTTGGGATAGTTGTGGGTACAGTAGGTGCAGGTGTCAACCACCGTACCGCCGTCCGCCGCCACGACTGCGGCGCCCCAAATATCACCGCCGGCAATATCAATCGCACCGTGGTTGTAGGTGGTTCTGTCCTCATTCCAAAGAGAGGAGAGATAATAGAAGCCCGGGCATGGCCATGTGTAGCCGCCGCTGACCGGCGTCGGCGTCACCTCACCGCCGCTGCTGCTGCCGCCGGAGCTGCTGTCGGTATCGCCGGAGGTCTCTCCGCCCTGCGACTGTTGCTGCTCCTGCTGCTGTTGCTGTTGTCTGCGCTGGGCTTCCTGCTTTTGCGCTTCGGCTGCCGCTTTTTTGGCTGCCTCCTGCTGTTCTGGCGTCAGGGTTTGCGACCGCGCAGCCGCCTGCTCCGCCGCGATTTCCGCCAAATGCTCCGCTTCCAGCTCGGAGGTTTGTGTCTTGGCTGCGTCCAGCGCCGCCTTTGCCTGCTCGCTTTTGGCAGTCAGCTCAGACAGCGCCGCCTTGTTGCTCTCGACCAGCTTGTTCAAGTCGGCAATATCTTTTTTCAGGTTGGCTTCTGTTTCTTCCAGCTTGGACTTGCTGTCCTCCATCTTTTTCTTGTCGGTCTCAATGCCGTCAATCTTTTTGTTCAGCTCGTCAATCATTTGCTTGTCGTATGCCGACAGCGTTTTGACCAGCTCCACCTTGTCGATAAAATCGCCGAAGTCCTTGGCGCCGAGCAGAATTTCCAGATTGCTGGCGCTGCCTGCCATATAAATCAGGCTGAGACGCTCGCAGAGCGCGTTCAGCTGATCGTCTATCTCTTCATTCTGTTTGTCGATTTCGCCCTGCTTGCCCTTGATGCTCGTGTTCAGCTTCTCAATAGATTCGCGCGTGAGAATGATTTTTTCATTCATGACAGAAATCTGGTTGAGCAGGGTTTCGCCGTATTCTTCCTTTTTAGAAATATCCGAGCCGGTTTGGTCGAGCACTGCCTGATAGGCGTCGCTCTGTTTGTCCAGCTCCGCGATTTTTTGCTCCACGGTCTGCTCCTCTGCTCCGACGCTCATCATGGAGGAAGCGAACGGAACCGCCATCAAGCAGGCGCTCAGCAACGCGCAGAGTATCGCTTTCAGTTTATGCATACCTAACTCCTTTCCGGTCTTACCAACCGAGAATTTCGTTACCTTCCTTTTTCAAATACTTGCGGATAGAAATGAATCCGCCGAAGAAGCCGACCAGCACGCCGACCGCGATAAATGACAGCACCATCGGGAGCAGAATGGACGTAAACGGAATCGCCTGAATCCCCAGCCCGATGCGCTCGATAACGCCGACGCCTGCGTGATAGAGCAGCGCCAAAACACCGGTGGCAATGGCGGCGGAGATGAAGCCGATGACCATGCCCTCTACCAAAAACGGCATGCGCACAAACATATTGGTGGCGCCGACCGATTTCATGATGCTGATTTCAAAGCGGCGCGAATACATGGTGGTTCGGATGGTGTTGGCGATAATAAACAGCGAGACCACAATCAGCGCCGCCACGATGCCAAACGAAACCCAGTTGACAAGCGAGCTGACGGTGGCAAGCTTGCGCGCAAAGCTGCGTCTGTCGGTGACGGACTGCACGCCGTCGATTTGGCGGATTTGGTTGACGGTTTCGTCATATTTTGACAGGTCCTTAAACGACACGCGGTAGGTGTCGTTGAGCGGATCTCTGTCCTTTATCATATCAAAGAGCTGTTCGCCGAGCGTATCCTTGAACTGCTCCACGGCGACATGCTTGGAAACAAAGGCAACGCCCTCCACGTTCTCTATCGAAGCGAGCTGCGTGCCGATTTGCTTTGCCTCCAGCTCACTGCGGTCTTTTAGGATATAGACGGTGGTCTCGTTGGTCTTTTCGACCTTATCAACAATATTGCGGACATTCAGCGAAAACAGCGCCGCCGCGCCGGTCATCACCAAGCAGCTCACCAGCACGCAGATGGACGCGATGCTCATAATCCGGTTGGCGTAGACGTTTCGGAAGCCCTCTTTTACAAGATAACCAAAGCCTTTCATAGCATTCTCCTTTCGGAATTATTCCCGATTTGTCGCAGCCGTCTGCGGTTCGGCGTCGTTGGAAGCATGCGGCAACGCCTCTGTGTCATAGCTCTCGGCTGCAAAACAGGCGCCATCAAAGGTGATTTCGTCATAGTTGTCGTCCACAATCAGCTCCTCCGCAGGCTGCGGCGCTTCTTCGGTTTGTTCCGCTTGCAGCAGTGCTTCAACCGCGGCAATCTCCTCGGGCGTTGCGGCAACGGAATCGGTCAGCTCCTCCTGCGGCTCCTCGGCAGCAGGCAGCGCTTCAACCGCGGCAATCTCCTCGGGCGTTGCGGCAACGGAATCGGTCAGCTCCTCCTGCGGCTCCTCGGCAGCAGGCAGCGCTTCAACCGCAGCGATTTCTTCGGGTTTTGCGGCGACGGAATCCGTCAGCTCCTCCGTCTCCGGCTCTGCGGATACATTCGGGGTGACAGGCAAGGTGTTCTCGGCAGCCGATGCTTCCGCAACAGGCGCTTCTTTTGCCGGTTCCTGCTCGGGTGCCGCACTATCAATCAGCGAGTCGCCGTCAACCGATTCCGTTTCGGCGTAGACGCGGTGCATGGTGGCGGAATCGCTGATAACCTCGCCCTTGTCAATCGTGATGACGCGTTGGTTGAACTCACGCACCAGCTCGTGCTCGTGCGTTACAACCAAAACGGTGGTGCCCATGGAATTAATCCGCGTAAGCAGCTCGATAATCTCGTGCGACAGCTCGGGGTCGATGTTGCCGGTGGGCTCGTCCGCGACAATAATCTCGGGATTGTTGACCAGCGCGCGCGCCAAGCTGACGCGCTGCTGCTCACCGCCCGAAAGCTCGGAGGGCTTGCACTTCATTTTGTCCTTCAGACCGACCAAATCCAGCACGTAGGGCACGCGCTTTTTGACGGTCGCGGTGTTCTCGCCGACAGCACGCATGGCAAACGCCACGTTGTCAAACACGTTCATCTTGTCAATCAGGCGAAAGTCCTGAAAAACAATGCCCATATGGCGGCGCAAATACGGCACATGGCGTTTTTTGAGCTTGGAGAGCTTGTTGCCGTTTATCGTAATTTCGCCGGAGGTGGGTGTTTCCTCGCGCATAATCAGCTTGAGAAAAGTGCTTTTGCCGGCGCCCGAAGCGCCGACGATAAACACAAACTCCGCCTTGTCGATATGCAGGCTGACGTTGTGGAGCGCGTTGGTGCCGTTGGGGTATGTTTTGGATACATTTTCAAAATCAATCACAGTATCACCTACAGTTGCATAAAATGGCTGAGCATTTTTCAGCCTTATAACAAACGTCCTGAGAGCAGTTTCCCGCGCTCAGGAACGAATGGAACGGAAGGATTCCGTTTTTTAGTATTTGGTAGGACTTGCGTTGAGATATTTTTTGACCATGAGAGCTACCTTGAACACGATAGCGTCCTCAAACTCACGGAGGTCAAGACCGGTGAGCTTCTTGATTTTTTCAAGGCGATACACCAGCGTGTTGCGGTGTACAAACAGCTTGCGCGAGGTTTCGGAAACGTTGAGGTTGTTTTCAAAAAAGCGCTGAATGGTGAACAGAGTCTCCTGGTCAAGGCTCTCGATGGAGCCGCGCTTGAACACTTCCTTGAGGAACATCTTGCAAAGGGTGGTGGGCAGCTGATAAATCAAACGCGCGATGCCGAGGTTGTCATAGCTGACAATGGTGCGCTCGGTGTCAAACACCTTGGCGACCTCCAGCGCGGACTGGGCTTCCTTGAAGGAGCGCGCCAAATCCTTGATGCCGGTGACGGTGGTGCCGATGCCGACCACGCAGTGGGTATAGAACTCGCTGGAAAGCGTGTCTGAAATTGAGCTTGCGAGCTTTTCGAGGTCTCTGCCGTCGGTGTCGGACTTGACCTCCTTGACAAGCGCGATCTCCTCCTCGTTGATGTTGATAACGAAGTCCTTGGACTTGTCGGGAAACAGGTTTTGAACGATGTCATAGGCGGAAACGTCGGTGCGCGAAACGATCTTGATCAGCAGGCAAACACGCGCCACCTCGCTGTTGAAGTGAAGCTCTCTCGCCTTGAGGTAAATATCGCCGGGCAGGATGTTGTCCATAATGACATTTTTGATGAAGTTGGAACGGTCGTATTTTTCGTCGTAATACTGCTTGATGCTGGCAAAGCTGACGGAGAGCAGCTGCGCATACTTTTGGGCGTATTCATCGGTGCCCTGCACAAACACGGCGTAGTCGTATTTTGCACTGCTGCCAAAGGATTTGTATGTGTAACCGTTGATGACGAACGGGGCGGTGGAGCTGAGGGTCTCGGAATTGACGCTCTCGTTGACCTCACCGATTTTTCCAAGCTCCGAGCACGCGATAACCACGGAGGTTTCGTCGATCACGCCGATGGTTCTGTCAACCGCATCCTTCATCTGATGCACGATGCCCTGAAATAATCTGTTTGACATAGTTCTTACCTCTTTTTCCTGCATATTTTGTAAATGAATGTAATGATTACAATTCTTCTCATATACATATTACACAAAATCGCAGAAAAAATCAACCTCTATCAACAAATTTTTTAGAAAAATTTTATATATATTCACCATTCGCACGCCGTCAGCCGCTTTATGAGATAAAGTATAGCACATGTTTGTGACAGAAATGTGACAAGATAGTAACAATTCTGTCCAAACCAGCCTGACAAATGCGGTTTTTGCGCCTGACAAAACAGCGGTTTGTGAATTTGCATAAAAACAGATATGCGTATTTTGCCATTCCTACAAAAATAAAAAAGTTGACCAAAAAAGGTAGCATTTTTTTGATTTTGTGTTATGATATATTTACACAAAGGAATTATTATGTGCAAGGAACTCCGAGGTGCTGACATGAGCTGCAAAAAAATCATTACCATTACAAGACAGTACGGTTCGGGCGGTCACGACATTGGCAAGCTGCTCGCGCAAAAGCTGGACATACCGTTTTATGATAAGGAACTGATTTCGCTCGCAGCCAAAGAAAGCGGCGTCAGTCCCGAGGTTTTTGCGCAGGCTGATGAAAAACGAACCAACAGCCTGCTCTATTCCCTGTCAACGGGGCTCTATACCTACGGCAACGGCTATTCTGCGATGGGCGACCTGCCGATGAACGACCGGCTCTATATCTTGCAGCATAAGATTATTAAGGAAAAGGCAGAAAAAGAAACCTTTGTGGTCGTCGGAAGATGCGCGGACTATATTCTCAAAGAGTATGACAATGTTGTCAGGGTATTTGTATATGCCGACATTGACGTGAGAACCAGACGCGCCGTGGAGCGTCAGGACATTGAGCCGTCAAGAGCCCGTCAGGCAGTGGCAAAGGCTGACAAAAACAGAGCCAACTACTACAGTTTTTATTCAGGACAAAAATGGGGTGCTCCCGAAAACTATGACTTGTGCATCAACAGTACCAAGCTCAGCGCGGAGCAGGCAGCCGATTTGGTGATAGATTATATAAAAATTCTCGGCTGATGTCATAATTCTATCCTCTCCTGAATATACTGTTACTATGAAATCAGGAGGTGTGACTATGAAATTAATCGTTATGGATTTGGACGATTTCATCTTCGGCAACGAAGAATGGCATCCCAGCGAAAGATAAGCTGCTTTTCGGAGCGTCCTTGTGACGCCGCATTTTGAAGCTTTCGGAAGAACAACGCTGTGCTTCTGCGTTGATTTCGTTGAGATAGAGTTTAAGGGACGTGTTTCGGCACGTCCCTTTTGCAGCGTGACGCTGCACCCGATCCGCCTATTGAAACGTTTTTCTGATAGGAAACGTTCAGCAACGGCGGTGTCAAGTCAATGCTAACTATCCTTTATCTGTCGTTATCGACAAAGCTGATGGGGTCGGCAAAGGCGCCGTTTACCTTGACATAGACGTGAATGTGCGACGGCGCGTCAGCCTCTATCGGCACAACGCCGATGGTGCCGAGCTTGTCGCCGCGCTCGAGCTTGTCGCCCTTTTTGACCTTGACCTTGCCCAAGCCGGTGTAGCCGATAACGACGTTGTTGACGCTGACCTCAACGGTTTTGCCGAACATTCTGTCCTCGTCCACCTTGGTGACCTCGCCGCTCAGCATGGAGAAAACATCGTCACCCAGCTCGCCGTCAAAGTCGATGCCGGTATGCGGCTTCCAGACGTTGAGCGTCTTGAAGTAGATGCTGTCCTTGCTGTAGGTGCGCTGAATATGCCCTGATTTGGTGGGCATGCTCAGGCTGACGTCGGCGGCAAGCATGGTTTCGAGCGCGTCGGCTCTCCCCTTTGTTGTCTCGGAAGCGGTCGCTTCGGCGGCTGCGGTTGTCGGCTGCGCGTCGGTTGTGGGTTCGGTTGTGTCCTTTTTGTTGTCACCGACAAAATAAGAGCCGAGTGTGGGAGCCGGAACCGTCACCTTGGTGGGACTCTGCTCAAAGACCGCGACGCCGGTTTCGTTGGTGGAAACGGGCGCGATTTTGCCGGTGCTGCTCACGGTGCTGTATGTTGAATATACTGCCATACATACCGCAATCAGGCAAATGGACAGCGCCGTGTAAAAGCCTATTTTCTCACGGCGGCTTTTGGGATTGGTTGTATTCGTTCTGCTCATTAAAAGCACCTCCGGCATTAGTATGGTCGTCCGGCAGCCGTTTATGCGCGTAAGGCTTTTCAATTTAAAAATCTTGTGCTATAATAGTTCAAAAGTTTAAAATTCGGGAGGTATATTATGAAAAGAATCGTAACCGCCTGCATGGTGCTGCTGACGCTGCTTGCAGGCTGCGGACAGGCTGCTCCGTCAGTTGCGGAGAGCACCGCGAACACCGCCGCGGCTGTGACCACGGCGCCGCCGGCTGCGCAAGAAAATGTGGAATATGAATATAATATCCGCGAAATATGGGTGGAGAACAACGGCGAGCGCATCTACGGAAAAGCGTATGTGCCGGTTGCGAGCGGAAAATGTCCGCTGATTCTCACCTCGCACGGCTTGGGCGCCAACCATGAGTCGGGCGCCTCCTACGCCAAAAAATACGCGCCAAAGGGATTTGCCGTCTATACATGGGATTTTCGCGGCGGCAGCAACCCCAACAATCCCAACAAGAGCGACGGCAGCAACCTGAACATGTCCGTTATGACCGAGGTGTCGGATGTTGAGGCAATTCTCAAAGCCGCCAAAACATGGGATTTTGTCGATACCAACCGCATTTTTCTGCAAGGCAGCAGCCAGGGCGGCTTGGTGACGGCGATTGCCGGCATGCGACATCAGGACGAGATAGCCGGCTTGGTGCTGCTCTACCCTGCCTTTGGCATGGCTGCGCTTGGCGACAGCTACAGCGACGACATGCCCGATGAGACCACATTCGGCTCCATGACCGTCGGCAAGTCGTTTTTCAGGGACATGGTCGGCTATTCGGTGCATGATGATATAGCAAATTTTGCCAAGCCTGTCGTCATTATTCAGGGCAGCGAGGACGGACTTGTCACGCCTGCGGATTCCGAAGAAGCGGCGGCGCTCTACCCCAACGCGGAATACCACTTGATTGAGGGAGCCGGTCACGGCTTTTCGGGCGCACATCACAACGAGGCGACGCTCTATGCGCTGCGGTTTTTGTATAAGCATGTATAAAATAGTTTGAAATATTTTCAAATATAACTTGCTAAATGAAAATTATTGTGTTATAATAGTAAAGCTGTGATAAACACAGCTTATCCGGAGACGTATCGAAGTGGTCATAACGGGACTGACTCGAAATCAGTTGTACCTCAC
>CAMJOD010000044.1 GCA_946407465.1 uncultured Clostridia bacterium | reverse complement strand
TGCGGAAAATAGACCGCAAAGATTGTCTACTTTTTATTAGGTATTAGTATTATATAACAACAAGGGCTTGACGACTGCCAAGCCCCTGTGCTAACCGAAGATTCTCAACAAATCATCCTTGCACCGCATCACGCAGTCATACCCCTCCTGAATCGTCAGGGCGAGGTTCTCCATCGAAAAAATCGCTGTGTTGCTGTTCTTAATCTCCACCACATAGTCGGCGAGCTTTTTGCTCTCGCGCGTGCTGTTGATGGAATAGAGGTCGAGCGCGCGCCAAACCACCTTCATCATGCCGTCCAGACCCGTCTCGGGCGTGTAATCCGAGATGTCAAAGGCGAGCGCAAGCACCTTGCCCACACCCATGTCGCGCATGATTTTTGTGGGCAGGTTGTCCTTGGAGCCTCCGTCGATAAAATTGTAGCCTAAGTAGTTGCAGGTGGTATAGATTCCCGGAAAGGTCATGCTGGCACGCACCGCCAGCTCCAGCGGCGCACCCTGAATGTAGTGGATGTGGTCGGTCTGCAAGCCCTCGTCGAGCGTCGTAAAAATACACTCGTCGGTGGAGTAGGTGTCGTTGGAGCAGATGGACAGGTTAATCGGCAAATCCTGAAAGCCGCGGATACCCTTGTTGTCCATCGCCTTGCGAATCACGTTCGAAATCACCGCTCCGTCCTTCAGACCGTCCTTGTCGGTGCTCTTGTTAAATTTGAGACTCGCAAGCTGCGCCACAATCGGAATCGGGCGAAAATCCGCCAGCGTCTCCCAGTAGCGCTCGGCAAAATCCTGCATCTCGTCCGGCGTGCAGCCCATCGCGGTCAGCGCCGCCATTGCGGAGCCGGAGCTGGTGCCGGCAACATACTGCGGCCGCAGTCCCAGCTCATACAGCGCACGCACGGCGCCGATATGCGCAATGCCCTGCAGGCCGCCGCCCGAAAAGACGACGCCCAGCTCATTCTTCCGTTTTTCTCTGTCAATTTCCTTCATACTTACCTCTATTTGTAAAACCGGTAGACGTTGCAGTACGATTCCGTTTCCACAAAATAGTCATACCAGTTAAAGAACTCCTCAAACTGCCTGTCCGCCTGAATCAGCTCCACATGCTTGAGCGCGGTGTTCTGCGTAATCTTGTCCATCACGGTCTTTTCGTCCGCCAAACGCGAAATATACACCGTCACCTCGTCCAGCTCCCGAATCGTCGTGTCCTTGACAAGCTTGTCCAGGCTGTCGGTTTCGGTACGCTCCACGCTGCCGTTTGTCATAAAGCTCTGCGCCAGCGAGGCAACCTTGCCGTTGGTGACGACGCCGCGCTTCTGCGCAAACTCGTCCAGCTCGGTGTAGAGCGTGGAGGACATGGCGGTGGTTTTGGCAATCATCACGCTGTCATAGTTCATAAACTTGTCGATACACTTGTTCCATTCCATCATCGCCGTGCCGACAAACACGCACTTTTCGGTTTTGGGATGATAGAGATTTGTGTTGCCGTAGATGTAGTAGGGCTTGACCGCAAAGAACGCCAGCGCACTTGCCAGCAGCATGGCGAGCGGCACAATCACATGGAACGCGGCAACGCGCATATGCTTTATCACACGAAGATAGGCAAACGTGAAGCCGAGCGACAAAAACGGCAGGCTCGCCATGACATAGCGGTCGCTGTTGAACGGCGAAACCAGCGCGATAAAGACAAAATATACCACACCCGGAACAATAATAAACCAAGCCTTGCGCGGCAGCTTTTTCTTAAAGCCGAGGCGCAGCACCAAAAACGAAATGACCGCGCCAACAAACGCCAGTCCGAGCAGCCACAGCTGACCGAGAAACAGCTCCTTGGCGAGAATCTGCACATAACAGACAAGCTTGTAGCCCAGATAGGTGACGATGGTAATCAGGTCGATTTCCATTTTGAGCGAGCCGAAGCCCCTGTTGCCGCCGAGAACATTGGTGATGATATACGGATACACCACCATTGCTATGCCCACGCCGACGGCGGCAGTGATGACATAGACGACAAGCGGCTTGATGTGGCGCTCTCTGATGGCAAAAATCAGGTAGACCAGCCCAATCAGACCGGCGCACAAAATGAAATAGTATTGCGTGAGCACGCCGCAGACGACGGTGACGAGCATGAACAGATAGTCCGAGACAACCGCCCTGCCCCTATTGTCATAAATCCGCAGGGTGAGATACAAAAACGCCAGCACCCAAAAGGTGAGCGAGGCATACATGCGCAGATAAATTGTCGTTGTCACGCACGCCAGGCTGAGGGCGTAGCCTCCGGCGCCGATCAGCGCAAATAGCGAATTGCCGCTGACGCGCCTGCCGACCAGATAAAGCATAATCAGCGCACCGGTCATCATCACCACATTGATGCCAAACACCATCCAGCGGTTGAACTGCTCCGGAAAGAGCGAGCACACGGTATGCACCAGCGCATAATAGAGCGGCGGATGGCTCGCGTCAACCACTTGGTTTTGGTAGACGTTCCGGTAGTCAAAACGGTGTTCGCCTGCGGTGAGATACGCGTTAAAATCCGAGGGAGTATTCCACTCGGCGTCCACGCCAAGCTGCTTGGAGGAATTGGCGAGGTTGTAGGTGAGCAGCTCGTCCTCGTGATAGCCCTGCTTCACCGACATATAAAAAAAGCTGAGCGCAAGGCTGGCGATGATGAGCACCGCCAGCACAATGCGTGATGTTTTCTTACTCAGTTGCATGCGCCGTCCCCTTATTGCTCCAATCTGTGACCGCACTCAATGCAGAACAGCACATCGGAATCGGTAGTCGTAAAGCCGCACCGCGGACATCTTTTTGTGTTTGGCGCGGCGGCAGCAACCGGCGCCGCTGTGTCGTCGAGCGGCACGCCGCAGTTGTCGCAGAAACGCGCCTCGGAATCGGTGACGACATAACCGCAGGATTTGCAGGTGCGCACCGCAGGCGCTTCCCCAACCTCTCCGTCCATGATGAGGACAGGCTCAGACTCCGGCTCAGCCACCGTCTCGGGCTCTGCTTCGGGCTCGGACTCTTGCTCCGGCTCCGGCACGATTTCGGGCTCAGGCTCTTTTGCAGGCTCCGGCTTCTGACCTTTGGGATAAGCCACTCTGACGCCGCAGAAGTTGCAGAAGAAGGATTTAAAATAGATTTCCGAGCCGCAGGACGGGCAAATCATCAGCTCATGCTGACGCAGTACCTCTGCCTTATGATCAGCCATTGTCTGCTCGCATGCCTTGATGGCGTCCATCAAATCGGAAAATTCGCAGTCCTTGTCGTCCTTGTGAGCGGCGTAATAGCGTTCACCGATTTTGGCATAAACCTTTTCGATTTTTTCCTGCTCTGACTGTAACAGGTTTTCATCATAAGTAACCATAAATGTACACTCCTTTTTTAAAAAATATTCTGCTTCACTTTAATTATATAACAACAATTCCCACCTGTCAACGTAAAACGTGACGTTTTATCCAATCCACGGCAACGTGACATTGCATCCAATCCGCGGCAACGTGACGTTGCATCCACTCCGCGGCAACATGACGTTGCATCCACTCCGCGTTTCGGAACGTGGCATTTCAGCAAGCGTTGGCGGCTCGCGCTTTATGTTGGTTTGGAATCCTTGGCTTTGGGAAGCGTTTGCAGAAATCTTTGTTTGTACAGCATGGTTTTGTTCCGGAACCAAAACGGAACCAAAATGGAACCAAAACGGAACCAAAATGGAACCGCAGTCTAGTCTAGTCTAGTCTAGTCTAGTCTAGTCAAGTCCAGTCCAGTCAAGTCCAGTCCAGTCAAGTCAAGTCAAGTCCAGTCAAGTCAAGTCCGGTTTGGAACCGAAACGGATTGGGAAAGCCGATGCAGACAGCTATTGGATTTTTGGGTTTCATCAAAAAGGGTGCGCTCCTGTTTTATGTGCATGCTTGTGTCGGGGTTTTGGCAAAGAGTTGCTGTGAAAGATTGGTGCATATGGGCAGCTAAATATCTTTAGCCCTTTAGAGCCTTTCATTTTTTGATAAAACAGAGGCGCTGTGAAGAAACGAAACCATGCATTTCTTCACAGCGCCTGTTGTTTGCCGTGCTTAGGGGAGATAAGAAAAGTCCGTCGCTTTTTTATGGACAAAGGATGCAGCGGCGCGGCTGTGTTGCCGTTTATCCCTCACTGTTCACGGAAACGGTTGTGCCGCAATTGCCGGTGCCGGACGTAAATTCTGCCAGATAAAGCTGCACGCAGGTGGCGTCCTTAATCGACACACTGCCGTCGCCGTTCACATCCGCCGCAATCAAAGCATTTCCGGTGAGCCATTCGAGTTCCGCGACATGGCGCTGAATGGTCGTCACGTCCTTGATGGAAATCACGCCGTCAAGATTCGCGTCGCCAATCAACAGCTGCTCTGTTGTCGGATCGGTGGGATTGGTCGGCGTCACGGGTATTTCGCTCTTTTGCGTTGTCACGCTGACGGTCAGCGCGCCGGTGACCTTTGTGACGCGGTAGGTGTTGGCAAGTCCTGTGTCGGTGGGTCCCTTGATGTTCTTATAAGTGCCTGCGGTCACGGAAACGCTGTCGAGCGCATAGCCGTCCGCAATTTCAATCGTGAAATTCACCTGACCGTCTCCGGTGGAATCTGGCTCGCCGGTGGCGCTGCTGCGCGATACGGTGGTGCCGGTTGCCGATATGGATTCACTCGCGCCGGTGTAGTCCTGCGTGTTGTAAACCGTGATGGATTTCACGCCGCTGTCGCCTGCAAAGGAGATGGTGTAGCCTTCGTCGGCAACGGCTTGCTGATCTACCGAATGGTCACAGGCGTCAACGGAAACGGTTGCCGGAACGGTCTGCCTTTCGGTTGCGCTGCATTTGGTGCAGGTGTAGGTTTTTACGCCGTTGGAGACGGAACCGGCGTCCCAAGTGTGGCTCCAAGAGCCGCCCTTACACGCGGTGACGCTTGTCGTGGTCGCGAAGGAAGGTGTATTGGAGGACACGGTTGACGGGTAGGAAGCCATGATGTAGTTCACCGCTTTCGGAAGCGCATAGCTGAACACGACGCTGCCGCTGCTGCCTGCCTTGGTGTTGATGATTTTGCCTGCGGAATAACTTGTTCTGCTCGCATAATACTTTTGATTGCTGCCGAACCAGCCTGCCTGCGCCGAGCCGTCCATGCCGGTTGTGCCTGCGGTGAAGACGGTTGCGCCCTGAACGGAAACGGTGCCGTCCGCGTCAATTGCGGAGTTGTCGCCGCCGGACTTCATGCTGAATACCGCCTGCGTGCCGCCGTAGAGATAGAGTCCGCCGTTGGAATCCAGACCGTCGCCGTCGCAGTTGACATACAAATCGCCGCCGTAGATATAAATGTTGTAGTTGCCTGTGGTCGCAGATGAACCGCCGCCGGGGTTATTGCCGCCGCCCGGATTAAAGCCACCGCCGCCGGGACCTCCGGGACGGCCGCCGGGATTGAAGGTGTTGCCGCCGCCGGCACCCGGGTCGGTTCCGCTGGTGCTGCCGCCTGCCGCGTTTACGCCGTCGTCGCTTGCAACGACATAGGAACGTCCGGAATAGATATAGACCGTGCCGCCCTCTAAGCCCTCATAGGATTTGTTGATGGTAATGTCGGGGTCGCGCTCATAGCCGTTTTGTGTGCCGATCGTCAAAGAGGTGTCGGCGTGCATGCCGTCGTCGCCTGTCTGAATGGTGAAGGTGCCGCCGGTCACGGTGGCGTATGCGTCGGAATGAACCGCGTCGTCGCCTGTGTTCAGCGTAAAGGTGCCGCCGGTGATGTTGAGGGCAGGCTCCAGTCCTGCTTCCTCGGCGCGGTCGCCGGATGCCTTCAAGCCCTTGCAGCTGTATGCGTTGGCAAGGGTGTCGTCCCACACGCTGCTGCCCTTCCACGTCTGAATGTCAAACGTGCCGTTATTGATGTTCAGCGCGGTGTCGGCTTGGATACCGTCGCCGTCCACGTCCAAATCAAAGGTGCCGCCGTTGATGGTGACGGTGCCTGCGGATTCGGTGTCAATGGTCGTTCCCTCGGTTTCGTCCGTCGCGTCGGGAGCACTCTTGATGCCGTCGTTCGCGGCTTTGATGACATATGTTCCCTGATTGAAAATCAGGCTGCCGTCGCAGGCGATACCGTTGTTGACCGCCGCGCCGGAGGTGGTGGCGCCGTAGTATTTGCCGCTGCCGCTGACAGTGATTTTGCCGCTCTGGTTAAAGATAAGCGAAGCGGTCGCGCCGCCCTTGATGCCGTTTTTCGCGTTGGCAACGACATTCAGATTGCCGTCGCCGCAGAAGGTCACGGCGGAGCCGCTTTTCACCTTGATTGCCGCGCCCTCAAACGCCTCGGCAATGGTGGTGTCGGTAGATGTTTCGTTCGCGGGATCCTCGTTGTCGGTCAGGGTAGATGTGCCGACAAGATGGATGTTGGCTGTCGCCGACTTTTTCACGACAATCGGCGCTGTCGCGGAAGAAGCAAGCGTCAGGTTATCCAAAATCAGCGTGACGTTGCTCAGCCCCTTGCTGACAATCACCGCGCCCTCGGAGCAGGAACCGCTGATGCGGTAGGTGCCTGCCGTCGTGATGGTCAGCGTGGTGCCGTCGATGGTGTAGCCGCTGCCGGCGGAGGTTTCGGCAATGCCGCTGTTTGAAAAGGTCAGCGCCGCGCTCTGCCCGACGGTTACGCCCACCGACGCAGCTTCGTCAGTCGTCGCCGCCGCTGCGGAAACGGTGAAGGCGAGCACCAGCGAAAGCGCCAGCAGGATGGATAAGAATTTTTTTGTCATAAGTACACTCCTCTCATTTTTCGTTCTGTCGAAAAACTTTCCGACAAAATTCTTTATACTGCCATTATAGAGCGGAAAGCTTAAAAAATGCTTGAAAAACTTCAGAAAAATAGACAAAATAAACCACAGCTCGGAGGTCATTCCAAGCTGTGGTTTGTATTGTTTGATGTTATGATGATGAAGCCTTGCGCTCTGTCAGCGCAGCTTCCGATTGTATCCTTGTACCCCTGCTTATAGCAAGACCGGTGCGCACGCGTTGCCTGCTATGGAATAGTTCCACTGCTCGAGCTTCCAATCGTTGATGCCGCAGTCGAGAAGCTGCACGTTCGTTTCACCTGCGCCCTTTGCGTCGATGTTACTTGGATTTGTGATTGCGCACTCTCAATTCGTTTGCAAGCTTTGTCTGCTCGTGACCCTTGTTGACAAAAACAGTTCTTGAGGAGTTCATCAGCTTGTCGTACATACCCTTTAAGGTATCTTCGTTTTTGCCGTTCAGCCCCGACAGAGCTAAGGACAGTATCTTTAAATAGATTCTTCTGCGAAAATTGATTACTTGAAGCTGAATTGCTTTAAAATTCAAAAAAAGTGGTTGACAAACAAAAAACTTGGTGTTATAATGCAACCAATTTAATAGTTTAACTAACTAAACCGTTGAAGCGGAGATAACGGCAATGATGCCTCTACAGAGAACCTGCGATGCTGAGAATCAGGTGAGAAACAAGTTGTCAAATGGACCGCGGAGGGCGCAGTCAAACGGAATATCCGGAGTATTCTGCGACGTTGCAGGCAGACGTTAATTGCCGGGGATATGTTGGTATCCCGCTAAGCGCACGGGTCATGCCGTGAATCAAGGTGGCACCGCGAATCGTATTGTATTCGTCCTTGACAGAATCATTCTATCTGTCAGGGACGTTTTTGTTTTTGGCGGAAAAAACACAGGGGGTAATTATGAAGCTATTGACAAGCATAGAGGAGGTCAGGCGGTATGCCGCTTTGGGAGCCTACAGCGTTTTTCCGGTAAGCTGCGAAATTTTTTCGGATTATACCACGCCGATCGAAGCCATGCGGATTTTGAAAAATGTGTCCGCGCACTGCTACATGCTCGAATCCGCGCAGGCGAACGACCGGTGGGGACGCTACACCTTTCTCGGCTATGAGCCCAAGCTCGAAATCACCTGCATCAACGGCGAGCTGAGGGCAGGAAACCTGTCCATGAAAACAGACAATCCGTCGGCGATTCTTCGTCAGATTTTGAGTGAATACCGCAGTCCGCGGCTTGACTGTCTGCCGTCGTTCACGGGCGGCCTGGTCGGCTATTTTTCCTACGATTATCTCGGCTACAGCGAGCCGAAGGTGCGCTGTGAGGTCAGCGACAGCGAATGCTTCAAGGACGTTGACCTCATGCTCTTTGACAAGGTGATCGCCTTTGACAACATCAGACAAAAGCTGATTTTGATTGTCAACATCAGGCTTGACAACATGGAAACCGAATACAACCGCGCCGAGGTGGAGCTGAAAAACCTTGTCGCGCTTCTCAGGCACGGCAAAAAGTCAAACGAAAAAAACGGCAGGCTCCGCGCGGAGGTGACGCCGCTGTTCGACAAAAAAGCCTACTGCCATATGGTGGAACGGGCAAAGCAGCATATCCGCGAGGGCGATATTTTTCAGATAGTTCTTTCAAACCGCCTCAGCGCACCGTTTGACGGCAGTCTGCTCAACACCTACCGCGTGCTCAGAACCATCAATCCGTCGCCGTATATGTTCTACTTCTCGGGCACGGACGTGGAGGTTGCCGGCGCGTCTCCCGAAACGCTGGTAAAGCTCGAGGACGGCGTTTTGCACACCTTTCCTCTCGCCGGCACCCGTCCGCGCGGCAAAACCGAGGAGGAGGATTTGGCTTTGGAGCGTGAGCTGCTCGCCGACGAAAAAGAGCTTGCCGAGCACAATATGCTCGTCGATTTGGGCAGAAACGACCTCGGCAAGGTCAGCAAATTCGGCACCGTTCGGGTAGAAAAGCTGCATTCCATCGAGCGCTTTTCGCACGTGATGCACATCGGCTCAACCGTTCGCGGAGAGATTCGCGAGGACAAGGACGCGCTCGACGCGATTGAAGCGGTGCTGCCTGCCGGAACCCTTTCGGGCGCTCCCAAAATCCGCGCCTGTCAGCTGATCAGCGCACTTGAAAACAACAAGCGCGGTATCTACGGCGGCGCCATCGGCTACATTGATTTTACCGGCAATATGGATACCTGCATTGCCATACGGCTTTGCTACAAGAAAAACGGCAAGGTGTTTGTCAGAAGCGGCGCGGGAATTGTCGCCGATTCCAATCCCGAAAAGGAATATGAGGAATGCCTGAACAAAGCAAAGGCGTCGCTCAAGGCGCTGGAGCAGGCGCAGGAGGAAGGGCTATGACCTTATTGATTGATAACTATGACAGCTTCTCATACAATCTGTATCAGCTTGTCGGCAGTATTGACCCCGACATAAAGGTGATTCGCAACGATGAACTGAGCATTGATGAAATCCGCGCGCTGAACCCAAGCCGCATCATTCTGTCTCCCGGTCCCGGCAGACCGGAAAACGCCGGAAGCATCATGGAGGTTGTCACGGCGCTCGGAAAAGAAATACCGATTCTCGGCGTCTGTCTCGGTCATCAGGCGATTTGCGCGGCGTTCGGCGCGACAATCACCTACGCCAAGGAGCTGATGCACGGCAAACAGTCAGCCGTGACGCAGAACACGGACACGCTTCTGTTTCAAAGCTGTCCGCAGACAGATGTGGTTGCACGCTATCATTCGCTGGCTGTTGACGAAGCCACCCTGCCGGATTGCCTGACCGTCACCGCAAGAACAGCGGACGGCGAGGTGATGGCGGTGCAGCACCGTGAATATCCGATATACGGCGTGCAGTTTCATCCCGAATCCATCATGACGCCGAACGGAAAAACTATACTGGAAAATTTTATCAGGGGGTAATGTGATGATAAAGGAAGCTATCGTAAAAATTGTTAACAAGGAAGATTTGACCTATGAGGAAGCATATACCGTGATGAATGAAATCATGAGCGGCGAAACCTCTCCCACACAAAACGCGGCGTTTTTGGCGGCGCTGTCCACCAAAAGCGCCAAGGCGGAAACCACCGACGAAATCGCCGGCTGCGCCGCGGCCATGCGCGACCACGCGACAAAGGTAGACACCGGTATGGACGTGATGGAAATCGTCGGCACAGGCGGCGACAACGCGCACAGCTTTAATATTTCCACCACCTCGGCGCTGGTCGCGGCGGCAGGCGGCGTCAAGATTGCCAAGCACGGCAACCGCGCGGCGTCATCAAACAGCGGCACGGCGGACTGTCTGGAAGCGCTCGGCGTCAACATCAACCAAAGCCCGTCGCGCTGCATAGAGATGCTTCGGGAAGCCGGCATGTGCTTTTTCTTCGCGCAGAAGTACCACACCTCGATGAAATACGTCGGCGCCATCCGCCGCGAGCTGGGCTTCCGCACGGTGTTCAATATACTCGGTCCGCTGACAAACCCTGCGTCACCGTCGCGTCAGCTGCTCGGCGTTTATGACGAATATCTGGTCGAGCCGCTGGCACAGGTGCTCATCAACCTCGGCGTTAAGAGAGGCATGGTGGTTTACGGACAGGACAAGCTCGACGAAATCTCCCTGAGCGCGCCGACAAGGATTTGCGAAATCAACAACGGCTGGTTCAAAACCTACACGGTGACGCCGGAAAAATTCGGCTTTGCGCGCTGTACCAAAAATGACCTAAAGGGCGGCACACCGGCTGAAAACGCGCAAATCACGCGCGACATTCTCAGCGGCAAGCAAGGCTGTATGCGCAACGCGGTGCTGATGAACGCCGGCGCGGCGCTGTACCTGTATGACAAGGCGGACAGCATGAAAAGCGGCATCGCCCTTGCCGCCGGGCTGATTGACGAGGGCGCGGCGCTGAAAACACTTGAAAAGGTGATTGAAGTGAGTAACCGTCCCGAGGTGGAAGCATGACGATTCTCGACCGGCTCGCAGCGCATGCAAAGGAACGGGTGGAATCGGCAAAGCAAAGGGTTTCTCTTGATGAAATAAAGCAGCGTGCCGCCGCGCTGCCAATCGGTTCGTTCGCGTTTGAAAAAGCGCTCAAAAAGGACGATATAGCGTTCATCTGCGAGTGCAAAAAGGCGTCGCCGTCCAAGGGCGTCATCGCCGAAGCTTTTCCTTATCTTCAAATCGCGAGGGAATACGCAAGCGCCGGAGCGGACGGTATTTCGGTGCTGACGGAGCCCAAGTGGTTTTTGGGCAGCGACCGCTATTTGCAGGAAATCGCGGCGGCGGTGACCGTTCCCTGTCTGCGCAAGGATTTTACCGTGGACGAATATATGATTTATGAGGCCAAGTGCCTTGGCGCGTCGGCTGTTTTGCTGATTTGCTCCATACTGTGCGCCGAACAAATCAAAGCATACATCAAAATCTGCGATACGCTGGGATTGTCGGCGCTTGTGGAAGCGCACGACGAAGCCGAGGTCGGCACAGCGCTTGACTGCGGCGCGAGAATCATCGGCGTAAACAACAGAAACCTGAAGGATTTTTCCGTTGACACCGAAAACAGCAAGCGTCTCAGAAGGCTGATTCCAAAGGACGTGATTTTTGTTTCGGAAAGCGGCGTAAAAACGCCCGAGGACGTGCAAATCCTGCGTGAAATCGGCGCGGACGCGGCGTTGATTGGCGAAGCGCTGATGAGAGCCGCAGACAAAAAGAAAAAACTAAGCGAATTAAGAGGTATAGGATGACAAAGATAAAATTTTGCGGATTGACGCGTCCGTGCGATATAGAAGCCGCCAACGCAATCAAGCCCGATTACATCGGCTTTGTGTTTGCGCCGAACAGCAAGCGGCGTGTCAGCTACAAGCAGGCGGTAGATTTGAAAAACCTGCTCAGCAAGGACATCAAGGCGGTCGGCGTGTTTTTGAACGAGGATATTGAGCCGGTCATCTCGCTGCTGAATCTCGGCATTATCGACGCAGCGCAGCTGCACGGAAACGAAAGCGCCGACTACATCACCCGTATTCAAAAGGAAACCGGCAAGCCGGTGATTAAGGCGTTCCAAATCCACAGCGAGCAGGACGTTTCCGCTGCGGAAGAGACCATCGCCGATTACATTATTCTTGACGCGGGAACCGGCGAGGGAAAAACCTTTGACTGGAATTTGATTGATAATTTCAAAAAGCCGTATTTTCTCGCCGGAGGGCTTAACCCCGACAACGTGACCGGCGCAATGCGCCTCCTGCACCCCTACGCGCTCGACGTGAGCACCGGCATCGAAACGGACGGCTTGAAGGACAAACAAAAAATGGCAGCCTTTGCCGCTGCTGTCAGAAAGGAAGAAACACCATGACAAATCCAAACGGACGCTTTGGTATTCACGGCGGTCAGTACATTCCCGAAACGCTGATGAACGCCGTGATTGAGCTGGAAGAAGCCTACAATCACTATAAAAACGATCCTGCGTTTAACCGCGAGCTGACCGCGCTGTTGAACGAATACGCCAACCGACCCTCGCGCCTTTATTATGCCGAACGCATGACAAAGAATTTGGGCGGCGCGAAAATATACCTGAAGCGCGAGGATTTGAACCATACCGGCGCCCACAAAATCAACAACGTGCTCGGTCAGGCGCTGCTTGCCAAAAAGATGGGAAAAACACGTCTGATCGCGGAGACCGGCGCAGGTCAGCACGGCGTTGCCACCGCCACCGCGGCGGCGCTGCTCGATATGGAGTGTGTGGTCTTTATGGGCGAGGAGGACACCGTCCGTCAGGCGCTCAACGTCTATCGCATGCGTTTGCTCGGCGCGGAGGTTGTCTCCGTAAAGAGCGGCACGCGGACGCTGAAGGACGCCGTATCCGAAGCCATGCGCGAGTGGACAAACCGCATTGCCGACACCCACTACTGCCTCGGCTCCGTGATGGGACCTCACCCCTTCCCCACCATTGTCCGCGATTTTCAGGCGGTTATCTCAAAAGAAATCAAAGCCCAAATGCTCGAAAAGGAAGGCAGGCTGCCCGACGCGGTGATTGCCTGCGTCGGCGGCGGCTCCAACGCCATCGGCAGCTTCTATCACTTCATCAATGACAAGGACGTGCGTCTGATTGGCTGTGAAGCGGCAGGCAGGGGCATCGACACCTTTGAAACCGCCGCAACCATCTCCACCGGCAGACTCGGCATTTTTCACGGTATGAAATCCTATTTTTGTCAGGATAAGCACGGACAGATCGCGCCCGTCTATTCCATTTCGGCAGGACTGGATTATCCCGGCGTAGGTCCCGAGCACGCGCATCTGCACGATACCGGCAGGGCGGAATACGTCGCCGTCACCGATGACGAAGCGGTCAACGCCTTTGAAGTGCTCTCCAAAACCGAGGGCATTATTCCCGCGATTGAATCCGCCCACGCGGTCGCCTATGCCCTGAAGCTGGCGCCGACGCTTGACAAGGACAAAATCATCGTGATCACGATTTCCGGCAGAGGTGACAAGGACTGCGCGGCTATCGCGCGTTACAGAGGGGAGGATATTTATGAGTAATATTGCAAAGGCATTTCAAAACGGCAAGGCGTTTATTCCGTTCATCACCTGCGGCGACCCAGACCTGGCAACAACGGCGGCGGCTGTCCGCGCAATGGCGCAAAACGGCGCAGATTTGATTGAGCTTGGCATTCCGTTTTCCGACCCGACCGCCGAGGGTCCTGTGATTCAGGCGGCAAACATCCGCGCACTCAGCGGCGGCGCGGACACCGACAAAATATTTGACCTTGTGCGCGAGCTTCGCAGGGACGTAAGGGTTCCCATGGTGTTTATGACCTACGCCAATGTTGTGTATTCCTACGGCGCGGAAAAATTCATTTCAATCTGCCGTGAAATCAATATTGACGGCTTGATTCTGCCCGACATTCCCTTTGAGGAAAAGGAAGAATTTTCGGAGATTTGCCGCCGTTATGATGTGGATTTGATCTCTTTGATCGCGCCGACCTCGGCGAACCGAATCGGCATGATAGCCAAGGAAGCAGAGGGCTTTATTTATTTGGTGTCAAGCCTCGGCGTTACGGGCGTGCGCAGTGAGATTACCACCGACCTCGGCGCAATTGTCAAGGTCATCCGCGAAAACACCGACATTCCCTGCGCCATCGGCTTCGGCATATCCACGCCCGAACAGGCAAAGCAAATGGCCGCAATTGCCGACGGCGCGATTGTCGGCTCCGCCATTGTCCGTCTTTTGGAGCAATACGGCACAGAAGCACCGGCGCATATCGGCGCATACGTCTGCCAAATGAAAGAAGCCGTCGGTTCCGTTTCATGACGGCGCAAAGCGCAGCGCCGACACATAATGAATATCCAATCGAATAGCAGCGTGCTGTAAAAAACTAAAGCAAGCAGGCACATAACCGTCTATACTTTCGGTTATGTGCCTGCTGATTTTTGGGGATAATAGCTTTCTGTCAAGGATAGGAAAAAGATGGAATTTTGAAAAAAACTGCGAGGGAGTAACTCGTGCGTTAATTCTCGCATTTTTCAGAAAACTGTCAAAGCTCATGTATTCTCACATATCTATTTGAACCTATCAACACATACAATAACTGCATTTCGTCCAATTGATTTATTATTTAAGTAGAAATTTCCTGTACACAAAAGCCAAATGATTTTATCAATCTTATATGGCGTGACATCTTTCCTGCCAATATCTTCTGCCCAATTATAAACTTCCCTGATAACGTCGGAATCGCTGATTTTATCATTTAATTGCCCGTTTCTCATATAATTCACGACGGTTTTAATATGCACATCCGGTTTTGCCAACCAAATACAACCACATTCTTTTAACCAGTCACATGTAAGAGCAAATCCAAAACCATGTATCTCTTTTGAAATCTTTTTTATCCTTTCAATTTTGGCATCAAGCGGAATCAAATTATGGGCATCAATAAGATTGTTTATTTTCTCCTCACCTTTGCTGTCAGTTAAAAAGCGTATACCATCATAAAGACCTCGACAGTATTTTTCCCAATTACTTTCCCTTTCTTTTTTTATTCCATTATCTTTAATACCTGCGGCAAGTATAGCATCATAAAGGCTCTTCCAATCCTGATACTTATTTATAGCTTTCATAACGTCGTAATCACAGAGAACTTTTTTAATAATATTTCTATAATCTATATCATCATACTTTATAGAATTGCGCATCCTGCCGCTGTTCTGTAAAGACACTGCTAAATGATTTAAATAACCATTCTCTCCATCAAGCTGTTTTTTTCCTTCCGGATAATAATAGTATTGCAATTGATTATGATTTATGCCTGCAACATCTGCCAGCTTTTCAACCATTGTCACTAATTCATTATACAATCCTCGTTTATCCACAGATTATTTCCTCCCTTTAAATGAATAAAGAATAGTGAATAATGAATAACGAATAATACACCAGAAACGCCGGAAAGGTTTAGCTGATTATAAAATATTCACTATTCATTATTCACTATTCATTGAGCCGGAACGGCGGTTCCGGCGTTTCTGTCAAGGATAGCAAACAGATGTATTTTCAAAAACTACTGTGGGGCAGCGAACCCCTGTGTTTGCCCCTACGATTTTGTCAAATATTGCTCTGAAAAAATCATACGCGGACGTTTTCTACCGTCAGAAGCCGGCTTATGAAGCCGGCTTCTTGTTATACGGAACTTTCGCAGATGGTTTATGAGCCGTAAAACTCGTTCATCTTTTCGCTGAGTATTGTCAAATTGTAGAAGTTTTCATAGGGA
>CAMJOD010000043.1 GCA_946407465.1 uncultured Clostridia bacterium | reverse complement strand
TTATGCGCGTCGAAAAAAGTGATATGCAGATGTTTGAAACAGAGCAGGAAAAATGTGCTGCTATCATCAGGAAAGCCGTCAGCGATTACCGCGAGCAGCAGAAGCCGGTTGACGATGATTTGAACGCGCTGATTCAGGAGAACCGGCAGAGGATGAAAGAGGTTACGGATAGGATTACGGAGAAATACTTTGGGTAAATGAAAACCACAGCCCTGTTTTCAGCCTGTGGTTTTTCTGAATTAGAGGTTAATAAACTATAATATCATCATTGCATTTTTATTATCCGGTATGTTATAATAAACTAAGATTATAGTATTATAAACCGAAATTTGGAGAGAATTGTCATGATAAATATTCGCAAGTTGGAAAATGAGCTTTGGGAGTCGGCGGATTTATTGCGTTCGGGATCAAAGCTGACTTCAAATCAATACTGCATGCCCGTGCTGGGGTTGATATTTCTGCGCTATGCCTACAGCCGTTTTAAAATGGTTGAAGCGGAGATCATGAAGAACCGTCCTTCGCGCGGCGGTCGGGTGATGCCTGTGGAGGCAAGTGATTTTGCGGCAAAGAGCGCGCTGTATCTTCCCAAGGAAGCGCAGTATGACTACCTTGTGAATCTCCCCGAAAATATCGCGGCGGCAGATTTGAAAAGCCGTGACGGTCACCCGATGAACAGCCTCGGCGAAGTCGTCAACAATGCGATGCAGCTGATTGAGGATCAGAGCGAACAGCTTGCAGGTGTACTGCCGAAAAGCTATACCGATTTTTCCGACGAGCTGTTGGCGGAGCTGCTGCGTATTTTTAACAACAGCGCGTTGGATGATGTCGGCGGCGACGTTATCGGCAGAATCTACGAATACTTCCTCAATAAGTTCGCAAAGAATATCGCGTCCGATGACGGAGTGTTTTTCACGCCGAAGTCGCTTGTAAAAATGATCGTCAATATTTTGGAGCCGAAAAGCGGCATTTTGCTTGACCCTGCCTGCGGTTCGGGCGGTATGTTCGTTCAGAGCGGCGATTTTGTCAATTCCAAGGGCATGAACGCCAACAGCGCCATGACTTTTTACGGGCAGGAGAAGGTGGAGTATAACGCCCAGCTTTGCCTGATGAATATGGCGGTTCACGGTCTTTCAGGCGTGATCAAGTCGGGCGACGAAGCCAATACCTTCTATCATGACGCGCATAATCTAAACGGCTGTTGTGACTATGTAATGGCAAATCCTCCCTTCAATGTGGACAAGGTAAAATCGGAATCCTGTGAAAGCGCAGGAAGGTTGCCGTTTGGTTTGCCGTCCGTCAACAAGAAAAAGGAGTTCGGCAACGCCAACTATCTTTGGATATCCTATTTCTATTCCTACCTGAATGAACGCGGCAGAGCAGGTTTCGTTATGGCGTCATCCGCCACGGACAGCCAGAGCAAGGACAAGAACATCCGCGAAAATCTGATACAAACCGGTTGTGTGGACGTGATGATCAGCGTCGGCAACAACTTTTTCTATACCAAAAGTCTGCCTTGTTCGCTGTGGTTTTTTGACAAGGCAAAGAATGAAGCGATCCGCGACAAGGTGCTGTTTATCGACGCGCGCAATTATTATACCGTTGTTGACCGCACACTCAACGAGTGGAGCGAGTGGCAGCTCAAAAATATTAACGCGATCGTGTGGCTGTATCGCGGAGAGGTTGAGAAGTATCAAGCGCTTATTGAGGAATACCGCGACGCTTTCAGAGCTTACAGCTTAGAATGTGCGGACAAAGAGCTTGACGAGATACTGATAAAGTACGCGGATTTTGCCGCGTTGACCGATTCGCTCAACGCTCATATTGACGCAAAACGCAAGCGTGCAAAGGAATGCGTGGAGCAGGCTGAAAAGCGCGACAAAAAGAAAGAGCAGAACAAATGGGACGATTATCTTGCATGGCTGGAAGAAATTCTGACAGTTGCCAAGGAAGCAAACTGGCTCTATGATAAATTCGGCGTGGGCGAATATCAGGACGTTGCCGGACTGTGCAAAATCGCAGACCTTGAAGAAATCAAAAGCAAAGGCTGGTCGCTCACGCCAGGCGCGTATGTCGGTGTACCTCCGACCGAGGACGACGGCGTTGATTTTACAGAGCGAATGAAAGAAATCCATCGGGAGCTGTTACAGCTGCAAGCGGAGAGCAACGACTTGATGAAAACCATTTCCGAGAATTTGAAGGAGATGGGGTTATGAAGTGGAAAAAAGAAAAAATTGGAGATTATTGTGATATAACTTCAAGTAAAAGAGTATTTTTTTCTGATTATGTAGATTCAGGTATTCCCTTTTTTCGTTCAAAAGAGATTATTGAAAAAAGTGAAAGTAAAGATATTAGTGAACCGTTGTATATTTCAAAGCAAAAATACTTGGAAATAAAACAAAAATACGGAGTACCACGCTGTGGAGATATGCTATTGACATCTGTCGGTACAATAGGTATTCCATACTTAGTGAAATCCGAAGATGTTTTTTATTTTAAGGATGGAAATCTAACATGGTTTAAAGACTTTAGTAAAGACTTATTATCAAAATATTTGTTTTATTGGATAAGGTCAAAAGAAGGTCAAGGTGTTCTAAATAATTCCACTATTGGTTCGTCTCAAAAAGCATTAACTATTGCAGCTTTAAAAAAAATTGAAATTCCACTTCCACCAATCAGAATTCAATACGGCATTTCATCTGTTTTATCATTTTATGACAGTCTTATTGAAAACAACCAAAAGCAAATCAAGCTGTTGGAAGAAGCGGCGCAGCGGTTGTATAAGGAATGGTTTGTTGACCTGCGCTTCCCCGGACATGAAACCACGACGATTATTGACGGTATGCCTAAGGGATGGATAAAAGATAGAGCAGATTTGTTTTTTGACATTACAATCGGCAAAACTCCTCCGCGTGCAGAAAGTCAATGGTTTGTGAACAATAAAAATGGTATTCAATGGGTTTCAATATCAGATATGGGTAAATCAGGTGCTTACATATTTGAAACTGCAGAGGGGTTGACTACAGAAGCTGTTGAAAAGTATAATGTGAAGATTATTCCAGTGGATACTGTATTAGTCAGCTTTAAGCTAACAGTAGGTAGAGTGTCAATTACTACCGAGAATATGTGTACTAACGAAGCAATTGCTCATTTCCGTGTTGATAAAGAGTTACGGGATTATACTTATCTTTATCTCAAATCGTTTGAATACGATAATTTAGGGAATACTTCTGCTATTTCAAAAGCTGTCAATTCCAAAATAATTAAAGCTATGCCGTTTATTATGCCAGATAAAAGTACGCTTATCAATTTCGAAAGATTAATTTCACCCATCATGAATGAAATATATAATAAATCTTTACAGATCAAACAATTAACTGAAGCCCGCGACAGATTATTACCAAAACTTATGAGTGGAGAAATTGAGGTGTAATATATGAGTGTAGATGCATTTTTTGATGGAATTGGAACACAAATTTTTTCTATCATTATCAGTCTATTGATTGGCGGAGTTGGGGGATATTTTATAAGATATAAAATAGAGCAAAAGAACAAATCCAAGCAATCACAAAAAGCAAGAGATAATGCTAGTCAATCCCAAATTGGAAGTATAAATATTGTGAATAACAAGGAGCGAAATGATGGCAGATGAGAAATTAACGCAAAAAGCAAAAGACCATGTTCAACAGGCAGGAGATAACGCTCAACAAATTCAAGCAGAAACCGTAATTATCAATAATGGTATTAGCGAAGCCCAAGCTCGCGAATTGTATTCTGAAATGTCAAAGAAGGCTATGAAGGAATATACTGCTGAGTCACACTTGCTGATTGAAAAGAAAATGGCTGATTTTGCAAATGTATTAATTCCACGTATTGAAAAAATAGAAAATGGTTTTGAAGCATTTGCTGACCCTGAGTTTCAATTGGAACTAAAAAAAGCACAAATTACTTCTGCGTGTACTGATAAAGAAGCTGATTATGAAATGCTCTCGGAATTGCTACTTCATAGGATTGAGAATAAAGATAATCGCAGAGCAAAGGCAAGTATTTCCAAAGCCGTAGAGGTAGTTGATAAAATAGAGGATGATGGACTGTGCGGATTAACTGTGGTTTATTTAGCGGAGAAAATAACTGTTAATATGGGAGAAATCAGAAAAGGATTATCGATATTAAATGATACTTTTTCAAAAATAATAAACACTGATTTGCCTACCGGTAATTCATGGATATCTTATCTTGATATATTGGATGTAATAAGGGCATCTAATATGAGTGAGTTTAGGAAATTTAGCGATTATTATTTTGACCGCTTTAATGGCTATTCATCTGTTGGCATTTGCAAGAATTCGAATGAGTACGAAAAAGCAATAGGCTATTTAGAGAGCGTTAATCTAAATGAACAAACATTAATTGATCATGAACTGTTGGATGGTTATGTTAGATTACCTTTAACGATTCTTGAAGATTTGAGTAATCTTACAAAAACAGTAATAGTACCTAATATACCTTTTCCAATCTCAACGAAATTAGATCAAAATGAGATAGAAGCACTAAAAAATATAATTGGTTTATATAGTCAAGAACAAGAAATAAAGAATGTCGTCAAGAGCGGATTTGTTGATTTGATAAATTCTTTTGGTGGTCTAAGGATGATTAGTGAATGGTGGAATTCCATTCCCAACCATTTTATAATTACACCTATTGGACAAGTTTTAGCACACGCAAACGCGCAACGTTTTATTAAAATTCCTGATATAAAGTTCTAATTAAAATGGTGATGGATTATGAGCTACGATTATTCTGAAAATGTATTAGTGCAAGGCGCGGCAGGCGATTTGTTGCGTGACGAATTGGGCTGGGAAGTGCAGTTTGCCTACAACACCGAGGTGTTGGGCGAACAGGGCACCTTTGGGCGCAAATCGTACAATGACATTTTGCTGACGAGCTATCTTTACAGCGCCTTGAAAAAACTGAATCCGTGGCTCACCGACGCGCAGTGCCTTGAAGCGGAAAAGCACCTGCGGCACCATCTTTCTACTTCCTCGCTGCTGCAAATCAACGAGGAAAAATACTACTTTATCCGCGATGGGATCCCGGTTGCCGTCAAGCATAAAAACGGCAAAACCGAAACGCGCCGCGCTGCTGTTATCGACTTTAAGCATCCCGAAAACAATCAATTCCTCGCGGTAAAGGAAATGAAGATCCACGGCGAGCTCTACCGTCGCAGAACCGATATCGTCGGCTTTGTCAATGGTATTCCGCTGCTGTTTATCGAGCTGAAACGCAACGACGTGGACGTGCAAAACGCCTATACCGATAACTATACCGATTATCGTGACACCATTCCGCAGTTGTTTTATTACAACGCGTTTCTTATCCTCTCCAACGGTATGGAGGCAAAGGTCGGCACGCTCGGCAGCAAATATGAGTTCTTCCATGAATGGAAGCGTCTGAAAGAAACCGACGAGGGCAGCGTGGCGCTCGAAACCATGCTGCGCGGCATTTGCAAAAAGGAAAACTTCCTCGACCTGTTTGAAAACTTTATTCTTTACGATCATTCGGGCGGCAGCACCGCCAAAATCCTGGCACGCAATCATCAGTACCTCGGTGTAAATGAGGCGGTCAAGGCGTATGAAGCAAGAAAACTCAATGACGGTAAGCTCGGCGTTTTCTGGCATACGCAGGGCAGCGGCAAAAGCTATTCCATGCTGTTTTTGTCGCAGAAGATCCGCCGCAAATTCGCGGGCTCGCCTACGATCGTCATTCTCACCGACCGCGACGAGCTCAACGACCAAATCAGCGATACCTTTGAAAACTGCGGCTTGCTCGGCAAAACAAAAGCCGCTCAGTTCATTGCGACGAGCGGCACCGATTTGGTGAACAAGCTGAACGGAAACCCGAGCTTTATCTTTACGCTGATACAAAAATTCAACAAACCCGATGCACAGCCCATTTATCCCGACCACGATATTATCGTGATGTCCGATGAAGCGCACCGCAGCCAATACGGCATTTTTGCCGATAATATGATGAAGCTGCTTCCCACAGCGGCAAGGATCGGCTTTACCGGAACGCCGTTGCTGTCGAGCGATAACATCACAGCCAGAACCTTCGGCGGCTATATCTCCGTTTATGATTTCAAGCGCGCAGTTGAGGACGGCGCGACCGTTCCGCTCTATTATGAAAACCGCGGCGATAAAATCGAAGATTTACATAATCCCGAAATCACTGACAGGATTTTGGACGCGATCGAAAACGCCGATCTCGACGTTGACCGTCAGGAAAAGTTAGAGGCGGAATTTGCAAAGGAAATCCATCTGCTGACCGCAGAAAAGCGTTTGCGTTCGATCGCGCGCGATTTCGCGCGGCATTATTCCGATTTGTGGACAAGCGGCAAGGCGATGTTTGTTTGCCTGAACAAAGTCACCTGTGTGCGAATGTACGACTATGTGCAGGAGTATTGGAAAATTGAGATTAATTCCATAAAAGAAAAAATCAAGCACGCTACCCAACAGGAAGCGCAGGAACTCAGCCGCAAGTTGAAATGGATGCAGGAAACCGAAATGGCGGTCGTTATCAGCCAGGAGCAAAATGAGATCCAGACCTTCAACAAATGGAAACTAAATATCAAGCCTCACCGCGAAAAAATGGAAAAGCGCAAGCTCGATAAGGAGTTTAAAGACGCGAAAAATCCTTTCCGCGTGGTATTTGTCTGTGCTATGTGGTTGACAGGATTTGATGTAAAGTGTTTGTCCTGCCTTTATCTGGACAAGCCTCTCAAAGCGCATACGCTCATGCAAACGATAGCCCGCGCTAACCGTGTAGCGGAAGGTAAAAGCAATGGCTTGATAATTGATTATGTCGGCATTGTTAAGGCACTCAGAAAAGCGCTTGCCGACTACACCGCAAATGTCGGCGGTCAGGGAGGTGACGACCCGACCGTTGATAAAGATATGCTCATTAAGCGTATTTTAGAAACGATTGAAAAGACAAAGGAATACCTTAAAACAAAGGATTATGATCTACAGAATTTGATAGACGCATCCGGCTTTGAAAAGCTGACGCAGCTGCAGGCAGCATCTAATGCGGTCTGTGGTACGGTTGAGGACAAAAAGTCCTTTACTACTTATGCTAGTGAATTGAAGCGTTTGATGAAATACACCGACCGTGATGAGGTGACAGGCGCTCAGCGCAAGGAATATGAAGCGATTGCAGCGATTTATGCGGAATTGCAAAAGAAGCGTAAGCATGTGGACACTACCGATTTGATGGCGGAGATCAATCAAATCATCAGTGAGTATGTGGATGTGGAGCCTGAACCGTCGGGTGATCCGGAAGTGGGAAAGAGATTTGATATCAGCGAGATCGATTTTGACCTTCTCCGCCGCGAATTTGCAAAATCCAAGACGAAAAATCTGATTATGCGTGATTTGGAAGAGATCATTCAGCAAAAGCTGGATAGCCTGCTGTTTACTAATCCCAACCGCATGAATTACTACGAGCGCTACCAAGAGATCATCGATAATTACAATAGCGAGCAGGACAGAGCGACCATAGAGAAAACCTTTATGGATCTGATGGATTTAGCGAACAGTATGGACGAAGAAGAAAAACGGTATGTGCGCGAAGGTTTTTCGAGTGACGAGGAGCTTTCTATGTATGATATGCTGTTCCGCGATGACTTAGATAAACAAGACATAAAAAAGTTAAAGGAAGTTTCTGTCAGCCTACTGCAGAAAATCAAGGCAAAAATTGCCGAGCTCGATCACTGGACAGACAAGCAGGAAACCAAAGCCGAGATAGACAACCTCATCCGTGACATCCTCTGGAACGACCTCCCCGAAGCATATGATGAGATCAGTATATCAGCGAATAGACAAAAGATTTATGAGTATGTTTATACGAGGTATAAGGGTGTGGCGTAAAAACAGTTTATACTATAACAAACAGAAAAATCACGCCGTTCCTATTTGGGAGCGGCGTGAAACTTTTAGCTATAATGAGAAAGTAGATAGATGCAGTACTGATTCATACTGATTCCTTCCTGCTTGGAACGCTCAGCAAGAAGCTTGTGCAGGGATTTGGGCATTCTTAATCTAAATTGACCGGAGTATTCCTCTGCGTCAAACGGTTTCGGAACCTCAATACCGCTCTCTAATGTTGCGATGATCCATTCTCGGCGTGCGTCCTCGCCATTCTTTACAGCTTCCTCGATCGTTTTGCCTGACGACATGCAACCGATCAAATCGGGGTAGGAAATCATGTAACCACCTTCGGCTTCATCTTCCGTCAATTCAAATCTGTATTTTAGTTTCATATATTCTTCTGCTTTTTTCAGTAAATCATTTTTTGTCATAATATTCAGCCTCCACTATTTCTTTGACCTTCTGTACATATACTCTCTTGATTGGTTCATGTTTAGGGATCGTGATCGGATTACAGCCGCTTTTTCTGAAAGTATAGTGACTGCTGCCGCTCCGTGGCGATTCCATAGTATAACCGTAAAACTCAAGAACTTTTCGTAACTCGGCAAATCGTAAATCCTTAGACAACGATAGTATTTCCTTTAATAGCTTGTCAAATTTGGACACTTGATAATCATTTCCTTGCTAATTATATTATATATGATACCGCATACGGTGTCAACTGGTTTTAAAAAATAATTACCGAGCGTGAGAAGCATCCTCACGCTCGGTAAAATTTTTTCAGGATTTCTTGTGATTTTATGGTCTAAAATAGTTGATAGTTTAAATGACTGTTTATTTGACAGTTTATGGCGTGTTAGTTTCTTTTCTTCAAGTTTTCCCAACTTGATTGTGGCAGTGCTCAAAACCTCAGTGTTTAAGCCGTTTTTGAGCATTTTCGCGTAAAATGGCAAAAGAAAAGAGACGGTCAAAAAACCGTCTCCTGTGGTCGGGATGACAAGACTTGAACTTGCGACTCCACGCCCCCCAGACGTGTGCGCTACCAAACTGCGCTACATCCCGATGCAACGTTACTATTATAGCAACTTTCGGCAGCTTTGTCAAGCCCTATTTCAAAATTTTTCTGAACAGCGCACCGGCAATCAGCGCCGGTCGGGCTTTTGGACGCGGTAGTCGGTGCCGAGGAAGTCCAGCTTTTGGGCGGCACCGTTGATGCGCGAGACAAAGCGCTCCGAATAATCCTGCTGCAGCTGCATCATGGTGAGGTTGGTGCTGATGATGACCGGCTTGCCGCTGAGCAGGCGCGCGTTGAAGAGTGTGTAGACCTGCGAGTCGGTGTAGGAGCTGTGGTGCTCGGTGCCGAGGTCGTCGATAATCAGGAGGTCGCAGGCGGTCAGCGTTTCGAGCGTATCCGCGCCCTCGCGTTCACGCGAAAAGCGCTCGCGCTCCAGCCTGATGACCAGCTCCGGCGCCGAAACATACATCACGCCGTAGCCGCGGCGGATAACCTCATTGGCGATGGCGAGCGACAGGTGCGTCTTGCCGAGTCCGGTGGCGCCCTTCATCAAAATGCTCTGCGACTGCGGTGTGAAGCCGCGCGCGTATGCCTTGCAAAAACGGAAAATCTTTTCCATCTGATTATAAGGCACCACACCCGTCGCCGGGTCAACCGTCTTGCTGTAACGCTCCACGTCAAAGGTTTCAAAGGTGGAGAGCCGAAGCGGCACAATGCGGTTAAATTCCTCGCAGGCACAGGCGACCAGCTGTTGCTTCAGACAGCCGCACATCACCGTTCGGCTGCCCTGCTCAACGTAGCCGGTATCGCTGCATTTTTCACAGCTGTACTGCGGCTCCAGCGCATTTGCGGCATAGCCGTTTTGCAGGAGCAGGTCGCGCAGCTCGGCTTGGAGCGAGAGGTTCTTTTCCTTGAGCTGCGTCATCTCCTCGACCACGTCGCCGCCGCGCAATACCGCACGCACCGCCGCCGAACCGCACGCTGCAATCGCCTGCTCCAGCTCACGCGCTCTCGGAAGCTTTTCGTAGATTTGTCGGCGCCTTGCGTCCGCCTGCTTTTCCGCTGCCAAGCGACGCTGTGCCAGCCTGTCCGCCGCGTTTTTGTGTACACTGCCGCTGTATCCCATATGCTACCTCAATTGATAAAATCCAATGTGTCGATTTTTTCCAGCTCGTTAATATCGTAGGAGGTGTTCTGCCGCTCGGTTTTGGGCTTTGCCTTGGTCGCCTCCGCAGCGCGCAGGTCGTCGAGATTTTTCAGCCCCATTGCCTCCCACTTTTTGAGAATACCGTCGATATAATTAAATTTCAGCTCGCCCTTGCTATCCACACAGCGCTCATACGCCTCGCGCAGCATGGGCGCCGAAAACTTCCACTCCCCTACCCATTTGGTGCAGTAATCAAGCTGCTTTTTGGTGGGAGAGCCGACCGCCTGCATGCCGAACACCGACGCCACATGCGAAAAGCACTTGCTCGCGTGGTTTGCCTGCGCTATCCTATGGTCAGCGGCTTCGACGGAATTGATGCCCTCGTCCGCCCACGAAATACCGATTTTTTCGACAGTGCGCATATTGCCCTTGTCGATGCCCACGCAGTACTGAATCAGCATAAGAATCACGTCGAGCCGCAGGCCGCAGGTGTCCTTTAACATCAGCAGCGTGGCGACGTCGGAATTGGAGAGCGTTTTGCCGAGCATGGTCTGTGCCTCGCTGACAAGAATTTTGAGATCCTCGTCAGCCGCCAGCCGCTGTGCCGTGAACACATAGTCGGGCTTTTGCGGCTTGGTGACGACAAAGCGCTGCCGCTGCTGCTCCACGTCCTTGGAGATGGACGCGACGGTTTTTGTTTCTTTGACAACAGGCTTCTCCTGTTCTGTTTGGTTATCGTTAGCCTTTGGCGCGTAACCGGCAGCGTTTTTCTGCAAAACCGCCCTGCTGACCCAGTAGTCGAGCGCCTCGGGAATGTCGGTGACGTTCACGCCGGTCGCCTTGGAGATTTCCTCAAGCGCCAGCTCCCTGTCCGCGTTGCGCAGCACATAGAGCAGCACCTTGAGCTTGACGCCGTCGGCAAATTTGAGACCTTCGTCCACAATCTGTGACGGCACGGCAAACACCGAACGCCACGCGCCGAGATTGATTTGAATTGACATGCTATTACCTCGATTGGATTGGTGAATCTTTATTGTAGCATAAACGGAGGAGGTTGAATTGTTGAAAAAGAAAAAAGGGAAGTTTTTGTTGGAATGAGGAATGTTAAAAGTGGAAAGTGAACAGTGGAATTTCCACTTTCCACTCTCCACTTTCCACTTTCAATTACTCTCAGCTCTGACGCTCACTCCGCTCCGACAATCGAAATCTTTTCAAAGTCCACACTGTAATGCGACGTGACCGCGTCGTCTATCACCAGCGCTGCCGTGTCGTTGAGCTGCTCCTTGGGAACGATAACGGTCACGCCCTCGTCGGTGACGGCACACAGGCAGTCCGAAAAGCCCTTCGCCTTGAGAATGCTCTCGATGCTGTCCTGCACCGTAAAGCTTTTGAGCAGCCGCGCCACGGTCTTTTGCGCTTCGTTCTGTTCGTCCTCCGACGCGCCGTCGAGGGCAAAGAGCTTTTCGGCTTCGTCAATCGCCTTATCCTGCGTGCTCTGCCGTTTGAGCCGCTCCGACGCAAAATAGCTCTCCTGCTGCTTTGACATGGTTGAAACCGCGCGCTGGTCCGCCGTCGCGGACGAAACGTCTGCACTGACATAGGAAGCCTCGCCGAGCTGCTTGGGCGTGGTCTTGGCGCTTGCGCCGACCTGCCAGTTGACATAGACTGCCGCGCCCAGCGCAAGAATCAGCGCTGCCGAAATGACATGCTTTTTTTGAATTTTCATTACAATCCCGACCTTCATTCTGTTAGTTTTTCGATACATACCTTTGCCGTTGAGATGTCGAGCGCCTTGGTGACCGCCTCTGTAACGCGCCCGATTGTCACAGGGTCATTGCCGCCCTCGCACAGCACCAGCACGCCGCGAATCCGCGGCTGTATTTCCTTGGTCTTGGTGGTGCCGTTTTCGAGATATACGTATTCCGCGCTGTTCTCCATTGTCAGCAGGACGCGCGTTTTGCCGGCTCCCTCAATCTGCGCCAGCAGACGCTCCAAATCCTTTTGCGTTGCCGCCCTGTAATCGCTGACAGAAAATCCTGCCGCCGGTTCTTTTTGTCCGGTGCCGAACACGCCCGACAGCCAAAACAGCGCCACGCCCAGCACAGCGGCAAGCAGCAGCCATTTGCGCAGTCCGCCGTCGGCGAGCTTTTTGAAACCTTCTTT
This sequence comes from uncultured Clostridia bacterium, assembly GCA_946407465.1. Lineage (GTDB taxonomy): Bacteria > Bacillota > Clostridia > Oscillospirales > Acutalibacteraceae > Ruminococcoides. The sequence goes on along the minus strand of CAMJOD010000043.1, from coordinate 3,663 downwards.
GATTGCTTCCATCATCTACTCCACTGCCGTTTGCGGCGTCACGGCAAAGTGCCGCTCCACCAGCGCCGCGATTTCTTCCTGTGCATCCGCATATGCCGCGTCGATTGTGAGCACTGCCGCCGCGATGGTCACGCGGCTTTCGTCCGTCAGGGCGAGCGTCACCTCGGCTTTTTTGACGGGATAGCCGTTTTGCGCGAGAATGTCCGCCATCGCCTGCTCCAGATTTTGCTTTGTCAGCAGGAGCACCTCGCGGCTGACGGCTTCATCGGCGGTGGCTGCCTGCTCCTCGGGCAATACCGTCTGCCAATCCGCCGCAGCGGCGCCGACCGCGTTTGCCACCGGCACCGCCATGGCGCAGACAACGAACGCGCCCATAATGAGCTGCATCAGCCGCTTCATGCTGCTGTCCGTGACAAAGTGCGAGAGAAGCGCCGCCACGATGGTGCAGGCGCAGACCGTCGCCGCAACGGTTGTCAGTCCGCTCATGCCTCGCCTCCTATCGAAAAAGCGGCGGCTGTGGCAATCAGCAGCACCGCCGGTACGCACAGCAAAACAGCTGTCAGCGTGGAAAAGACGGTTCCCAGCGCCTCGAGCAGCTTGGCGCAATGCGAAACACCCAGCGCCTCGGCGAGCGCTTTTCCGGCAAACAGACAAAGCGACCAGCCGAGCCCCTGCAACAAGAGCGGCAAAAACGTGAGCGCCAGCGCCAGAATGACGAAAATTCCCAGTCCGGATTTGAGCACATGCAGGCTGCCCTGCACGGTTTTGTACGCCTCGCTCAGCGCGCCGCCGACCACCGGCACAAAGGAGCTGAGCGCAAAACGCGCCGCCTTGGAGCCGAGCGAATCGAGCGCACCCGACGCCGCCTGCCGCAGCGACAGCACCGCCGTAAAGACTGCCATGACAAAGCCCAGCAGCCATTTGGTGAGCTTGGTGATGAGCGAGAGAAAGCCGTTCAAGCCCACCTGCGGCGCGATGCCGGAGGAAACGGCAATGCCGAGAAAAATATGCATAAGCGGCAGGATTATATCGGAGGAGACGCGCGCCACGCCCTGCCCTGCCGCGACCGTCAGCGCCTGATAGGACGCGGAGCTGAACGCTTTGCCGGACGCGGCGAGCATGACCGCCATGACGGGAATATAGGCGAGAAACAGCTTGGCGCACTGCGCAATCACATCGCCTGCCGCGCCGATAAACCCGACCGCCGGCACCGCCACCGCACCGCTCAGACAGAGCACGGCAACCGTCTGCACGGTTTCGCCGCTCTCGGTCAGGCTGTTTTGGTACGCTGTCAGCATGGAACAGAGCAGCAGCACTGCCGTAATGGTGATAAGTCCCTTTAGCGGCGCGGTCATGCCGCTGCCTGCCATTTTGGACAGTGCCTCCATGACGTTTTCAAAGCTGAGCGCCGACAATGCATTTGCGTCTGCCGACGACACGCCCAGCTCATTGAGGGCGCGGCTTGCCTCGTCGCTCAAATTTTGATAAATACCTGAAAAATCATATGCCAACGCCATCGTTTCACTTCCTTTTTAATGCGACAAAAGCGCCGTCACAAGGTTGAGTATGTCCGCATAGAGCGGCAGCGCCGCCGCCGTGACAAGCAGCTTGCCGGTGAGCGTCACGTTTGCCGCCAACGCCGTGCTGCCTGCGTCGCGGCAGGTGTTCGCAGCAAACTCCGTGAGCAGACAGATGCCGATAACCTTGAGCATAATCGCCAGATAGCCGGTGCTCACGCCCGACACGGCGACAATTTGCCGCACGGTTTCGATGACCGCCGAGGCGCTGCCCAGCACGGACAAAAGCAGGGTGACGGCGGCGGCAACAGTGAGCAGCAGCGCGATTTCGCTGTTTTTGGGACGGAGCGTCAGCGCCAGCACCGCTGCCGTGACCGCAAACGCGCCGATTGCCGCGGCGCTCAAAACCCGAACAGACGCTTGATGGTGGCAAACAGGCTGCTGATTTGCGCCACAATCAGCCCGAGCACCACAATCAGTCCGGCGAGAGAGGTCAGCATTGCCTGCTCCTCGCGTCCGCTGCGAATCAACAGCTGACACAGCACCGCCACGATGATGCCGATTGCCGCAATTTTGAAGATGAGTTCTACGTCCATGGTTCACCTCTACCAGAGCAGCAGCGCCGCCGACACGCCGCCGAACAGCCCGAGTGTTTTGTACAGCTTTGTTTTTTGTGCCGTCTCCTGCCGCGCTTCGTCGAGCCGCGCGGCAAAGATTTCGCGGTAATGCGCGATATGTGCGAGCTGACCGTCGGCGTCGGTCGTGCCGAGGCGTTCGCCAAAGTCAGCGAGCAGCTGCATATCCTGCGGTGTAAGCCGCCATTTTTTTGGAAAGCCGCTGATTTGCAGCCGCCAGCTCTCCGCAAACGGCCGCTCCCATTCGCCGCTCGGAAAGGAGAATAATTCCCCCGAAGAATTAACAAGCGTATCAATCCTGCCGCCGCGATAGCGCAGCGCGGTGGACAGATTCTGCAAAAAGGTACAGAACGCCGCCAAAAACGTGCGCCTGACCGTCAGCCTGCGCGCGTAACAGGCACCGGCGCCCAAGCCTGCCGCCGTCAGCAGCAGCGCGGCAATGATTTTAAGCGGCACAGAGCTCACCGCTTTTCACCACACCGGACAGCTCGCCCGCGTGTTCTCTGCCGCGCAGAAAAACAAGCTGTTCAAACGCGCCGGTTTGCAGCAATTCCCGAACAGCCGGACGCACCAGCGCCTCCTCCCTGTCGGCGGCATGGACGGCGGCAATCACGCGCACGCCGCTGTGAACGCAGCTGCGCAGCGCCTGCACATCGGCTGCCGAGCCGATTTCGTCGCAAATCATCACCTGCGGCGACAGACTGCGCAGCGCCTGCTCCATCGCCTGCGCCTTTGGGTAGCCGTCAAAAACATCGCAAAAGCCCACGTCGTTCTGCGGCACGCCGTCGCAGACTGCCGCCAGCTCGCCGCGCTCGTCAATCAGCGCCGTCTGTCTGCCGTCCTCGGCGGAAAACAGCCGCGCCAAATCGCGCAGCAGCGTTGTCTTGCCCGAGCAGGGCGCACCGCAGAGCAGCACACCGCCGCTCTTGCCGCGCAGCTGCGCAAACAGCTTTCTGCCGCAGCCGCGGTGCTCACGCGCAATGCGCAGGTTGAGCGAGGAGATGTGCCGCACGTTCTGCACGCTGCCGTCCTGCACGACCGCTGTGCCGCAGACGCCCATACGGTGACCGCCGCGCAGTGTGACAAAGCCGTTTTGCAGCTCATACTGTCGGGCGTAGACCGAATAGTCGCACGCTCGCTGAAAGGTCGCCTCGAGGTCGCCGGGCTGTGCGCGAAACAAATCGCCGCAGGGCAAGTCCGTCAAGCCGCCGCTCTGCGTGAGATACCAAACGCCCTGCGCACCCACCAGCGCCACCGGCCGCGCCGCGCGCAGGCGGATTTCCTGAATAGTGTGCTCCAGCAAAGAAATGTGCGGCGCCAACAGCCTGCCGATTTCCGGACTCAGACAGCGTGCCGCCTGCCGCAGCCGTTTTGTTTCCGTCATTTGTATCATCCTTTCCGTTCGCTATGTTGTATTCTATGCGGACGGAGGCAGGAATAGACCGGTTTTAACGTGTAATACTAATTCCTGATAGAAAGTAGACTAATATTTTGCGAGGATATTTTTCGCA
>CAMJOD010000042.1 GCA_946407465.1 uncultured Clostridia bacterium | reverse complement strand
TGCGCGGATTGCGCTCCGTCGCCACGGTAATTTGTTATTGACAAATGAGGGGTTTCTATATATAATAATATATCGTAAAGCGGACGGTATCGTCAACAGAATTGCGAATGAAAGCTTACGCCTTTGTCCCTTATGGACAGGGGTTTTATTTTTATCAGAGGAGAATCAAGATGTCAAAAGGAAGATTTGGTATTCACGGCGGCCAGTTTGTGCCCGAAACGCTGATGAATGCCGTAGGCGAGTTTGAAGAGGCGTATAACCGCTACAAGGACGACCCCGCGTTTGTCGCTGAGCTGGATACGCTGATGCGCGAATATGCCGGCAGACCCAGCCGCCTGTATTATGCCGAAAAAATGACAAAGGACTTGGGAGGCGCAAAGATTTATCTCAAGCGCGAGGACCTCAACCACACCGGCTCCCACAAGCTCAACAATTGCCTGGGACAATGCCTGCTCGCCAAAAAGATGGGCAAAACACGTGTGATTGCCGAGACCGGCGCCGGTCAGCACGGCGTGGCGACTGCCACCGTGGCGGCGCTGCTGGGCTTGGAATGTGAGATTTTTATGGGCAAGGAGGACACCATCCGTCAGGCGCTCAACGTCTACCGCATGAAGCTGCTCGGCGCCAAGGTCAACGCGGTTGAAACCGGCACCATGACCCTCAAGGACGCGGTCAACGAAGCCATGCGCGAATGGACAAACCGCGTCGCCGACACCCACTATGTCCTCGGCTCCGTGATGGGACCCCATCCCTTCCCGACCGTGGTGCGCGATTTTCAGAGCGTCATCGGCAAGGAAATCAAGGCGCAGCTGCTTGAAAAGGAAGGCAGACTGCCCGACGTGGTGATGGCTTGCGTCGGCGGCGGCAGCAACGCCATGGGCGCTTTTTATGATTTTATCAACGATACGAACGTGCAGCTGATTGGCTGCGAGGCGGCAGGTCTGGGCGTGGACAACCCCAAAAACGCCGCCACCATGGCAAACGGCACGCTGGGCATCTTCCACGGCATGAAGAGCTATTTCTGTCAGAACGAATACGGTCAGATTGCGCCGGTCTATTCTATTTCGGCAGGTCTGGACTACCCCGGCATCGGACCCGAGCACGCCAATCTCTCCGACACCGGCAGGGCAAGCTATGTGCCTGTGACCGACGAAGAAGCGGTTTCGGCGTTTGAATATCTCTCGCGCACCGAGGGCATTATTCCGGCAATCGAGAGCGCCCACGCGGTGGCGCACTGCATCAAGCTGGCGCCGACGATGGACAGGGACAAGATTATCGTCGTCAACCTCTCGGGCAGAGGCGACAAGGACGTGGCGGCTATCGCGCGCTACAGAGGGGAGGATATTCATGATTAAGAACGCATTTGCAAACGGAAAAGCGCTGATTCCCTTTGTGACCGCAGGCGACCCCAACCTCGCGACAACCGAGGTGCTGCTCGCCGAGATGGACAAAAACGGCGCGGATATTATCTTGATCGGCATTCCGTTTTCAGACCCGATTGCCGAGGGCACGGCGATTCAGGAGGCTGACCTCCGTGCGCTGGCGGCAGGCGTCACAACCGACAAAATCTTTGATATGCTCGAGCGCGTACACACAAGCCTCGGCTGCGAGCTGGCGTTTATGACCTATATGAACCCGATTTTTGTCTACGGAGTGGAGAAATTCATGCAAAAATGCGCCGCCTGCGGCGTTTCGGCAGTAGTGGTGCCCGACACACCCTTTGAAGAAAAGGCTGAATTGCAGCCTGCCTGCGACAAATACGGCGTGTCGCTGATTTCGATGATAGCGCCGACCTCCAACGAACGTATTCAAATGATAGCCAAGGAAGCGCAGGGCTTTGTGTTCTGTATTCCCTCGCTGGGCGCGGCAGGCGTCAAGACCGAGCCGACAATCGACATCGGCGAGATGGTCGGCATGGTCAAGGCGGTGCGCGATATTCCCGTCGCCATCGGCTTCGGCGCTCCCGACAAGGAAGAAGCCGCCGCCGCTGCGGCAAAGAGCGACGGCGTGATTATCGGCTCCCATGTGGTGGAAATCATCGCGCAGCACGGCAAAAACTGCGTGGCGCCGGTTGCGGCGTATGTTAAAGAAATGAAGCAAACCCTTAACGAGAGTTGAGCGTTGAGAGTTAAGCGTTGCGTGAAGGGTCGCTTCGCTCCGAATTTGTATTGCTTTGCAGATAATTTGAAAGAGCCATCTCACTGACGAGACGGCTCTTTTTTCCTCTAATTTAATTATGCATTACACATTATGAATTTAAAATAATTCTTGCCTTGGCGCGGTTTGGCGCGTATAATAAAAGCAAAGCATTATGACAGGAGGTTTTCCAAATGAGCACCTTGGAACAATTGCAGGCGGTCATCGACAAAAGTCAGCGGATTGTGTTTTTCGGCGGCGCAGGCGTGAGCACCGAGAGCGGCATTCCCGACTTTCGCAGCGTGGACGGACTGTATAACCAAAAATACGATTATCCGCCGGAACAGATTCTCAGCCATACTTTTTTTGAAAAGCACACAGACGAATTTTATCGCTTTTATCGCGACAAAATGCTCTGTCTGGACAAAAAGCCCAATCAGGCGCATCTAAAGCTCGCCGAGCTGGAGCAGGCAGGCAAGCTGCTGGCGGTTGTGACACAGAACATCGACGGTCTGCACCAAGCCGCAGGCAGCCGCCGCGTGTATGAGCTGCACGGCAGCGTGCTGCGCAACCACTGCCGCAGGTGCCGCAAATTCTATTCGGCGGAATTTATCAAGAACAGCAAGGGCGTGCCGACCTGCGACTGCGGCGGCGTGATTAAGCCCGACGTTGTGCTCTATGAGGAGGGCTTGGACGACTCCACCGTCAACGGCGCGCTGAGCGCGATTATGCAGGCGGACACGCTGATTATCGCCGGAACCAGCCTGACGGTTTATCCGGCGGCAGGCTTTATCCGCTATTTTGAGGGCGACACGGTCGTGCTGATCAACCGCGACAAAACGCCCTTTGACCGGCAGGCGGACTTGGTGTTCCACGACAAGGTGGGCGAGCTGCTGGGACAAATTGTTGTGCGTTGATTATTGTACCGCCTTTTCAAAAAACTCCATAACCGTTTTCATAAACCCCTCGTCAAGCTTGTTTGCTCTTGTCTTGTCGGTGGGGTTTTTGGTTGTGACAACATACTCCGCCGCGTCGCGGCTCAGCCATGCGGTGCTGTGCTCGCCGCGGTATGCCTCCTCAATTTTGAGCGTGACGGCGTTGGGATTGGTGATTTTGTCCGCCTTGTGCAGCATGCTGATGGCGTCGGGGACGACCTCGTCGCTGTTGCCGCCGACAATCATCACCGGCGTGTCGGTGGCGTTAATCGCGCTGATTGCCGAGGTGTCCGACTTGTCGCCGAACAAAAAGAAGTTTTGCAGGCACATGAACGGATACTGCAAATCCGCCAGCACGCCGACGCGCGACTTGGCGTTGTAATACATGTTTTCGTTGGGCGAGTCAAAGCCCGACACACACACCGCCGCGCGTATGCCGCTGTTGTCAAAGAGCGCCGTCGCCGCCGCGTAACCGCCGAGAGAGTGGCCGTAGAGCACCAGCGGCAGCTTGTTGAGCGCGGCGTCCCGTTGGATATGCGCGATAGCCGCCGCCGTGTCCAAACGCGCCTGTGTGAGTCCCACCGAGCTGCCGCCCTCGCTCTGACCCACGCCGGTGTTCTCAAAGGTCACCGCCGAAAAGCCGTGGTCGGTAAAATAGAGAATCTCGGGCAGGTGGCGGTCAATGCAGGCGTGCATGCCGTTGAGCACCAGCACCAGTCCGGCACTTTTTCCCTTGGGCGAATAGACGACGCCGCGCAGGCGGTTGCCGCCGGAATCAAAGAAAAATTCCTCGCGCGGCAGACGGCTGCTGTCAATGTCGGCGTAGGTCAGCTCAAAGGCGTTGACGGTGTCGCTGCGCGCAAAAATGATCTGAAACACAATAACAGAGCCTGCCATGGAAAAAATGACATAAGAAAGGACGGTTATCAAAATAATAACGCTCAACCTCCTGAGCCGTTTTGTTTTGGAACGCTTCATATGGTTCTCCTTTCTATCATTTCCCAAAATCCGCCTTATATGTAAAAAGCGCCGACTTTTAAATCGGCGCTTTTGTAATTTGATTTTCCGCTGACTCTACGCTTAACGAAAGATTAAATAATGGATAACAAAAACCCATAAGAACGTCGCAATCAAGCCGACGACCATGCCGACAATCGCCAATCCTCTGGCTATTTGCACCTGAGTGGAAATGTTGCCGTAGGCGGCGATGTAGGCGTTTGCTTTTCTAAATCCGAGAATGGAAAAAATCATGCCCACAATACCAAATCTGCTTAACACTAAGCTCAAAATACAATACACCAACACCTTCGTCGGATTACCCTGACGAACCATCGGACGGTTGTGATTGTAGTCATACTTTACAGGGTTCGATATCGGAACGCCACACCGCGGACAACAAGCGTTTCCGTCAACGTTCATACCGCAATTTTGGCAAATCATAAAAATCTCCCTCTCCGGTTCTTAACAGCATAAAAATTATTATGCAACGCCACGTTGCTGACGCGGCGTTACGCTAAGTGAATCTCAATATCCGCCTACCCAAAGCCGCCGAACGCGCCCACCGGCGCTTAGTAGTTGTAGGAATAGGAATAGCGGAAGGCGCTGCTGTTACCGCTGCTGGCACTACCTACCATACCGATAATCATAACGATAATCGCAATGATATAGATAATCCAAAAAACAATCATAACAATGCTGACTATCATGCCGGCAATCGCCAGTATTCTGGCGATGCGCACCTGATTGGAAATATTTCCGTAGGTGGCGATGTAGTTGTTTGCCTTTTTGAGTCCGATAATGGAAAAAATCAATCCGACAATGCCCAGTCCGCTGAGCGCCAAGCCGAGAATACCGAACACAAGCACGTTAGTCGGATTACCCTGAGGCGCGGCAGGCTGGTTGTAGCCGCCGTTGTAGTTGTAGCGCGGCTGTGCAGGAGCCTGCACCCGTGCGCCGCACTGCGGACAAAAAGCCTTGCCGTCAACGTTCATACCGCAATATTGACAATTCATAAAAATCTCCCTCTCCGGTTGTTAACAGCATAAAAATTATTATGCAACGTCACGTTGCTGACGCGGCGTTGATGAAACCTTATCTCAAAATCCGCCTGTCCAAAGCCGCCGAACGCGCCCACCGGCGCTTAGTAGTTGTAGGAGTAGGAATAGCGGATGGCGCTGCTGTTACTGCCGCCGGAGCTGGCAACGGCAACGACGATTATAACAATATACAATACCCAGATCACAGTCATAATGATGCTGACAATCATACCGGCAATCGCAAGTCTTCTGCCGATGCGCACCTGATTGGAAATGTTGCCGTAGGTGGCGATGTAGTTGTTTGCCTTTTTGAGTCCGATAATGGAAAAAATCAATCCGACAATGCCCAGTCCGCTGAGCGCCAAGCCGAGAATACCGAACACAAGCACGTTAGTCGGATTACCCTGAGGCGCGGCAGGCTGGTTGTAGCCGCCGTTGTAGTTGTAGCTCGGCTGTGCAGGAGCCTGCACCTGTGCGCCGCACTGCGGACAAAAAGCCTTGCCGTCAACGTTAGCACCGCAATTTTGACAATTCATAAAAAACTCCTCTCTGCGGATAACCGCAAAACATTTTACTCACCGGCAATGCCGTCGGTGATACTCTTATTTTCGCACAATTCACGCAAAAAATCAACTATTATTTTATCATATTTTTCCGGTGCGTTGATTTTTATATGCGAATGTGCGCCCTTTTCAAAATAGACCAGCCGCTTCGGCGCTCCACACTTGTCATAAAGCACCTTGGCACGCTCCGGCAGCGAATATTTGTCCTGCTTGCTCTGAAGCATAAGAATCGGCTTTTTGAGCTTGTGTATGCGGAACAGCGGCCCGTCGCGCTTGATGTCGTAGCCCGTGAACAGCCGGAGATAGCCGCGGATTTCCTCCAGCGCCGGCTGAATAGGCTGCTTCATCTCCTTGATGTGATAATACAAACTCTCATAAAAGGTCGTGAACATGCCCTCGCTCACCATGCCCTGCAAATAGTCGGGCGCGTCCTCCGCCGTCAGCGCAAACAGCGCGTTGGAGGCGCCGATGCAAACGCCGTGAAAGAATACCTGCCGGTTGCCCAAATCGTCGTGCAGCAGCTGCGCCCAGCGCAGAATGTCGCGGTGCTCATGGTAGCCGAGCGAATTGAGTCTGCCGTCCGACTTGCCGTGCGAGCGGTTGTCAATCACCAGCACGTTGTAGCCTGCCTGACGGTACGGCTCGGCAAAATAATAGGAATAGAGCAGCGACTCGGTGCGTCCGGCGATAATCACCGCCGCCTTGTCAAAGCCAAAATCAAAGTATTCGCCGAACAAATGATATTTGCCGCTGTAGACGTCCGCCTCGCGCTTTTGGGCAGCATAGCGCGCCGCCCAGTCCATGCCGATGTCAAACATCTCACGGATTTCTTTGTCGCGCGGCAGGCTGCACTTGCGCCGCCACTTGCTCTTGCGCGTGCGCACCAGCAAAATCACATAGATGGCGGCAGGTATGATGACCAGCGGTGCCAAAACAAAGAAAAACAGCGCCGCGCCAATCAGAATCCAAATCCAAATACTCATAGCTTCTCCTGTCAGGCAAGACCTAACATCCAGTGATATACGCACATGCCGCCATCGACAAACTCAACCTCGAGCAGCGGCCAGCGTTCTTCTATCGCGCAGCGCAGGGCTTCCTCCTGCTCCGCGTCCGCGTCCGTGCCGCGAAAGACCATGCAGGTCTCGCGGTCGTCCATATCCTCCACCTGCTCCAAGCCGTCGAGAATCACGTCCACCGGGTCGCTGCCGACGCAGACGAGCTTGTTGTTGAGCAGCAAAATTTCGTCGCCCTGCTTGCAGGAAACGGCGCTGTCGGCGTAATCGCGCGAGGCGGTCGCTTCGCAGAGCGTCACGGTGTTGCGCAGGCCGTCGCGCATTTCGTGCAGACGGAACGCGATGTCCTCGCTGCTGCGCACGTCCATGGCAATCGCAAAGTAGCCCTCCGCCATGCTTTTGGACGGCAGAACGGTGATATTGTCCGCGCCGCTCAGCGCCACTGCCTGCTCGGCAGCGAGAATCACATTGGCGTTGTTGGGCAGCACAGCCACCGCGTCGGCGTCGAGCTGCGCAAAGGCGTCGATAAATTCCTGCGAGGAGGTGTTCATGGTGGCGCCGCCGTCAATCACCACGTCGCAGCCCAAGTCGGTGAAGAGCCGCTTCATGCCCTCGCCGTTGACGACCGCCGCCACAGCCAAAAGCTTGTGTTGTCCGGCGGTTTGGAGCTGCTTGTCGTGCTCGTTGTGCTGCACCTGCATATTTTCGAGCTTGAAGGTCAAAAACTCACCGTAGCGCTGACTGATGAGGATAATCTCGGCAGGCGTAAGGGTGTGGATATGCACCTTGACGCGCATGCCGTCGCGCACCGCGACAATGGATTCGCCGTGCCGCTCCAATTCACGGATAAAGTCGGCAAGGCTGAAATCATGGCTGTATCGCGGCGCATTCATCAGCTGCAAAATAAACTCCATGCAGTAGCCGTCCTCAAAGGCGCTGTTCTCGTCAAACAAATCAAAATTCACCTGCACGGCAGGCACAGCCGACGGCGCTTCGGCGGTCACGGTCTCGCCGCGCAGCCACTTGAGCATACCCTCCGTGACGGCGATAAAGCCCAGCGCACCGCTGTCCACCACGCCTGCCTCCTTGAGAACCGGCAGCAGCTCGGGCGTGCGCAAAAGCGAGCGGTTCATCTCGTCGAGATAGAGCGCAAAAAGCCGCTCAACGCCGGTGTCGGATGAGAGCTGCGGACGAATACGCTCGATGCCCTCGCGCGTGACCGTGAGAATGGTTCCCTCGGCAGGCTTGACAACTGCGTGATAGGCGGCTTGGTAACCGCTTGTCAGCGCGTCGCACAGCTCGGCGGCGCCGGGCTGCGCACAAGACGCCAGCGAAGCGTAAAAGCCCTTGAAAAACTGCGAGAGAATCACACCCGAATTGCCGCGCGCGCCCAGCAGCATACCCTCGCTGAGCTGTTTGAGATAGGAGCCGGCGTGCGCGTCGGGTCGGGCGTAGCTGATGCCGTTCGCGAGCGTCAGCCGCATATTGGTGCCGGTGTCGCCGTCGGAAACAGGAAACACATTGAGCCGGTTAATCTCCGTTTCGCGTGTTTGCAGCTGCGCCAGACCGTTTTTTATCATTTGTTCCAGCTCAGAGCCGGAAATCGTTTTTGTGTTCATACCATCATTCTGCATTGAGCAGGCGGTTAATCAGTTCTTTTTCTTCCTTTAATTCCTTTGAAATCGGCTTGCCGGTGTAATAAGCCGCCATCAGTCCGGGACCCACGTTGATGCCCGAGGCAGGGAACACGTCGATAATGCGCACTTCCTTGGGACGAATGGTCTCCTCAATGAGCTGCTTGTATTTTTCCGCCTGCGCCAAACGGTTGGTCTGGGCGATAAAAATCATCTGCTCCTGCGGATTTTCGATGGTCGCCTTGATGTATTCGAGCAAAACGGCGTAGGCTTTTTTGGCGCCCTTTGCCTTGCCGATGACCGTTGTCATGCCGTTGTAGTCAAACTCGCCGATTGGCTTGATGCCGACAATCGTGCCCATCAGCGCGGCGGCGTGGTTGACCCTGCCCTTTTTGGCGACAAAGGAGAGGTCGTCGAGCCAGCCTGCCTGATGGAAGCGGCACTTGTTCTCCTCCAGCCAAGCCGTCACCTCGTCGAGCGACTTGCCTGCATCGCGCAGCTGTGCCGCATACACCGCCATCAAGCCGCAGCCGGGACCAAAGCGGAGGGTGTCAATCATGTTGATTTTTGTGTTGGGGAACTCCTGCAGCGCCTGCTCGCGACCCTTGACAGCAAAGTCGTAGGTGCCGCTCATAGCGGACGACATGGTGAGCACCAGCATATCATAACCCAGACGCGCGAATTTTTTGAACGTCTCGGCAAACATTTCGGGATTTGCCGGCGCGGTGGAATAGGCGTTGGGATTCTTTTTCAGCTTGTTATAAAAATCCTCGCGGTCGGTGTTCTTCCAGCTGAGAAACTGCGGAATGTCGGTGTTGTCGGGCAGGTGAATAAACCCCGGTACCGCCTCAATGCCGAACTCCTTTTGCATGTCCTCGCTGATGTCGCAGGTGGCGTCCACGATAATCATAAACTTTTTCATAATAATCTACCTTCCTTGTGCCAGTTGAAATTTAAAAATATTGTTCAAAAAAGCCTTTCAGCTCTTTTTTGACGATTTCGGGCTGCTCGAGCATGCACAGCGTATGCGGCGCGTTTTCGGCGAGCAGCAGCTGCTTGGGCGAAGCGCATGCCTCGCAGTTTGTCTGCGCCCAGCGGTACTCGACGGTTTCGTCCGCGGTGCCGTGGAGAAAGAACGCCGGCGTGTCCGTTCGCGCGAGCGAATCCGCCGTTGTCTCCTTGATGTTGACGCGCAGCAACAGCTTTGCCAGCACCCACTGTGCCGGCAGCATGATTTTGGGAATGTGGTTTTTGTAGGCGTCGCGGCGCATCTGCTCATAGATGGAATAAAAACCGCTCTCCATCACCATAGCGCGGACGCGTGTGCCGCCGAGCAGCGGCGACGCATAGGCAACGCCTGCCGCGCCCATCGAGACGCCGTAGAGCAAAATATCCTTTGCGCCCCTTTGCTCCGCGTAGCGCACCCAGTCGAGCACGTCATAGCGCTCGCGCAGTCCGATGGTGGTAAAACGCCCCTCGCTTTTGGCGTGCGCGCGCTGACAGGTCAACAGCACGTTGAAGCCGCTCTCATACAGGAACAGCCCCTGTGCGGACAGATTGGTGTACATCTCGGCGTTGATGCCGTGAAAGAGGATCGCGGTGCGCGTGCTGCCGCGGTCGTAGAACTCACCGTACAGCCGCAGGCCGTCGGCGGTGGTTATGGTGACGCCGGTGTGCGCGTAGGCTTGCAGCTTTTTGCGTGCCTCGGCAATTCTGCCGAGATAGGGAATATAGTAATGGGAGCTGAATTTTTTCAGGTCGTACTGTTCAAAGGGAACCGCCTTCTTTTTGCCGAATACCGCAAAAAAGACCAGCAGCGCCGGAATGAGCAGGAAGAACACAAACAAGCCTGCCGCCGTTAACGCGAGAATCGCCCACAGTGCCATGGCGCACGCCTCCTATTCAAAATAATTGTTGCCCATCAGCGTCAGGGCGCCGTTCTCCGACCAAAAGTATTTGACGGCAGCGCTGTTTTTGCCCTTGACCTCCACCGGCATACGCGGCGCGCGCAGCACACGGCGGCTGCCGTTTTGGGGCGCTTCGTTCAGCCAAAGCGACACGGCGGCATTGGACACCACCGCGACCGCCAAGCCGTTTTCGGCACGCAGGGCAAAAAAGAATTTATCGCTGATCCATTTGCCGCCGAGACGGCGTTTGAGTCCGGCTTCCTGCAAGGAAACGTGAAAGGAATGCTGCGCGGCGACGCCGAGCAGCTGCCAGAGGAACCGCGCGTTCCTGCGCAAATCCTCCGACACGATTGACTCAATCTCGGCGCGGCGTTTTTCGGGATAAATACCCTCCGCACTGATGGTATCGGGAATCCGCGCCACATAGACGTCGCAGATCGGGCGGTTGAGCCAACGGCTGCGGACGTCCTCCTCCTGCGTGCAGCGGCTCTCGCCGAACACGCACTCGTTGACAAAGTGCTCGCAGTTGTTGTGGATCAGGTTGTAGCCGCCCTCGCCCAGCCTTGCACGCGCACGCGCCACGGTCTCCGACGGCGGTATGCGGCGCCTCTGCTCCGACCTGTCCAGGCAGGCTCTCTCCACAATGCAGCCGCAGGCGAACACGTCAATATCCGTCGCCAGCACCTTGACCTCGCCCTCCTTGGCGCGGTTCTCGGCTGTCGGCGGCAAGCCGAACTGAATCACCTCGTCCTCGCTGACAAAAATACCGTAGTGATACACGCTGCCCAAACGGACGCGCACTATGTCGCCTGCCTGACAGGCGGTCGGCTCCCATCTCATGCCAGCTTACCCTCGATATAGTCCATCACGTCGCCCACGGTTTGGAACTCGTTGACGCCCACGTCGTCAAACCGGATGTCAAAGACCTCCTCGGTGGCGATAATCATATAGAGCATGTTGACAGACGACAGTCCCAAGTCCTCCGTCAAGCGGCTCTGCTCGCTGACCTTGTCCACCAGCTCGCTGCCGCGCTCGTCGGCGTCCATTAATATTTCCTTTAGGTTTTCCAAAATTTCCTGTCTGGTCATCAGCTTTTTTTATATCTCACAATCTTCATACTCGGCGTCCTCTCAAAGTCGGAGGTGCGGATTACTATCTTATTGACGCGGCTGAACGCAGGCAGCTCGTCGTTGATTTTTTGCAGCTCGTCACGGATATAGGCTTCGCGGTCGATATCTCCCAGCTTGGCAAGCTCGGTGGCGCGCGGCACTACCTCCAGCGAGAGGAAGTGTCTGCCGGCGTCGTCCACGTCCTCGAACACCTGCGAATCCTGAATCACGGCGAGGCTGTTGAACCGCGCCTCCAGCTCAGCCGGAGAGATGTTCTCGCCGCTGGGCAGCACGATAATCTCCTTGATTCTGCCGGTGATGTACAAAAAGCCGTCGTCGTCCATGCGCACCAAGTCGCCGGTCTTGAACCAGCCGTCGGCATAGGCGTCGGGCTCCTCTCTGCCGACGTAGCCGTCCATCATGTTCCTGCCCTTGAGCCACAGCTCGCCGTCTACGATTTTGTATTCTATTCCCGGGTAAATCAGTCCCACGGAGCCGGGCTTTGAGAGGTTCTCGGGATTGCCGGACACCAGATTTGCCGACTCGGTGAGGCCGTAGCCCGGAAAGAGCGCCACGCCCAGACGGTGGTACTCCTCCACCAGATACTGCGGCACATTTGCCGCGCCGCAGATAAGGGTGCGCAGGCTGTTGCCGAACATGTTTCTGCCGAATTTTTTGGAGAGCGTGAGCGCCATCTCCGCCAGCGCAGGCACCAGCACCATGATGGTGGGCTGAAACGCCGCCGCGTCACGGAACATATTTTTGTTGTCGCGGCAAATCAGCAGCGTGCTGCCCGTATAGAGCGAGGCGAGCAGATTGCGAATCAAGCCGAACACATGCGTCAGCGGCAGCACCAGCATATAGCGCTGCTCAAATACGTCCGTATAGCCCAGACAGCTGTTGACAACGCCCTGCAAAACGGCGGTATGGCTCAGCAGCGCGCCCTTGGGCATGCCGGTTGTGCCGCCGGTCATGATAATCGTGCAGCCGTCGCTGCCCTTGCAGGCAGCCGCTTTGGTCGGCGTGTCGGCGGTCTCGGCGGCAGAGATAACGCTGACGTCTTGGCAGCGTGCCGCCTTTTCGGGATTGTCGGTCACAATCGCAGCAAAGCCAAAGAGCTTTTGCGTACCGACGACAGTGTTGGCGTCGAGGTGCGACGGCAGCGCCACGGCAGTGCAGCCGAGCGTAACAATCGCCAAAAACGCCTTTACCCAGTCATAGGAATTGGCAGCCAGCAGCGCCACCCTAGCCGGAGCGCTGACGTGACGGCTCAAAACGGTGCGAAAACGCGCGACGTCCTCCGCCAGCTGACGGTAGGTGTAGGTGCTGCCGTTGTCGGCAATCGCGGTCAGGTCGGCGTATTCGGCGGAACGCGCCTCCCACATCTCCGCCATATTGTCATAAAGCTTGATACGGTCAAAAGCCGCGCCGGTGTAGCGGCGATAAATTTCCAGAGTATCTGCAATCATGTTGGTTTCTCCTTGTTATATGATAATGTAAAAAGTATTGTATATTATATGGTTTCGGCAAACGCTTCCAGCTCTTCCTCGCGTTTGCGCAGCAGGGCGGTGACCTCCTGAATTTTTGAGAACGCGGGGCGACCCTCGCTCAGCGCCGTAATATCGACCGGCTCGCCCACCACCGCCTTGAGACGGCTGTACCAGTGCCTGCGCGGTTTGAGGTAGACCGGCACAATCGGGCGCTTGCTCTGCATGGAAATCAGCACCATGCCCGACTTAAACTCGAGCATTTCGTCGCCCTTGTTGACGTGTCCCTCCGGAAAGAGCGTGACCGCCTTGCCGTCCTTCAGGCTTTCGGTAATGCTGCGGAAGGAACCGACGCTGAAATTGTCGGCGTTAATCGGAATCAAACAGCCGGCCGCGTGAAAGAACGGCCCTGCCTTGGTCTCAACAAACGCCTGATGACAGACAAAATACAGCCGTCGGTACCACAGCACGAACATCATGGACGCCGGGTCAATAAAGCTGGTGTGGTTGGCAATCACCAGCACGCCGCCGCGCAGCCGCTTTTTTGCCTGCTTGGAGGTATAGCGGATTTTCGGGCGCAGCCAGACAAGCCCCGGCAGCGCACCCGTTACGCGTATAAAATCCATCATCAGGCAGCGAAGCGAAAACAGCTTAGCTTTCTTTTGAACGCTCATGACACAGCTTCTCCAAACCAATTATTTTTTCTCTCAGCAGCTGCGAAATCCGCTCCAGATTCTCCTTTTCGGACAAGCTCTCGTCCGCCAGCTCACGCGCATAAACGGGCGTGCCGATGACAACACGCGCTCTCTCGCGGCTGAAATATTTGCCGTTGGTGTAGACGGGAATCATCGGCGCGCCGCTGAGCAAGCCGAGATATGCCGCGCTCGGCTTAAACGGCAGCGGACGTTCCTCGCCCTTGAGCGGCAGGCGGCTTTCGGGAAAAATCTCGACCACGCCGCCCTTTTCGAGTATCCGCTGCGACTTGGACACAAACCCGAAGTCAAACGAATTTCGGTCAACGCGCACGCCGCCCATCAGCTTCAGAAACAGACCGAGCGGCTGCTTTTGAAACAGCACCTCCGCCATCTGCGCGCGCAGCGTCCGCGAGAAAAAGACAAACATCCAGACCGCGTAATCCCACACCGAGGTGTGGTTGGATATGATAATCGCCGCGCCCTTGACGCGTCTGCTTTGACTGTTTTTGTTCTCATAAACTATCTTTGTGCGAAAAACAGGCAGCTGCACCGGATAGGCAGTGACGCGCACAAAAGCGTTAAACAGATTCATTGGACTGCACTTTCTTGATATAATTGTAAAAATCCTGCGCCGTGCTCAGGGTTCTTCCCTCGTCCTGCGGAAACGGCATAGAAAAATCCTCCTGCAGCTTGGCGACCGCCGCAAAGTAGTCGAGGCTGGCGCCGCCCAAATCCGCAAAGAAATCCGACTGCGGCGCAACCGAACCGATATCCAGTCCCAGCGTGACCGCGAACACCTGCCGCAGATGGCGCATCAGCTCGTCCTGCTCGTCGGGCTGCGTCTGCGCGTTGGGGTCGAGCAAGGGCAGCCTGCCGGCGCGGTAGTCGTCGGACAGACGGCGGCGGTTGAGCTTAAACTCATCCTGCGCCATCAGCGGCGCCGCGGTGTAGACAATCCTGCCGATTTGTCCCGTAAGGTGCAGCGCGGCGATTCTCTCCTTGAACTGTCCGTCCAGCCTTTGCAGCTGTTCGGGCGCGGTGTAGCGGTTGACGGACGCGAGCAACACCGGCGTTTTTCCGTCCTTTATCAGACAGACGCCGTTGGTGCCGGCAATTCTCAGCTGCGGCTCCGTCAGGTTCGGGTTGAGGTTTTCGCCGTTGGGAGCCACAATCAAATCGTCGGCTCTGCCGAGAATACGGTATCTGCCGTCCACACATTCGGCGAGGTCGTGTGTGTTGAACCACGCGGACTTGTCGGTGACGGTCTTTTTGCCGTCCTCTATCACATATTTGGCGATAACCTTGCCGCGCACCAACAGCTCGCCTTTTTCATTAATATTATATTCGGCATAGGTCATAGGCTTGCCGACAAAGCAGGCGTTGCGCACCTTGGCGCTGTCGGACAGCTCCACCGAGGTGATGCCGATTTCGGTCATGCCGTAGCCGTCGGCGAGGTGGTAGCCGATGGCGTTGAAGAACTCCATCACCTCGGGCCGGATCGCGCTGCCGCCGGTAATCAAAAAGATAATGCTCTCGCCAAAGAGGTTTTCGCGCACCTCCCTGAACGCTTTTTTGGAAAAAACGCGGCTAAGTGCCGGAGAGCCGCTGAGCCGACGCGCAATCGCCATGCCCTTTTGAAACTTTTTGCAGGTCTTTTCGCCGCGGTTTTTGATTGTCTTGATTGCCTGATCATAGACGGTCTCCCAAAACAGCGGAACCGCGAAAATATGCGTCACCTTGTGGCGCTTGATGGTGTTGAGAATGGTCTGCGGCGCGAGGTCGTTGAGCTGCACAAAGGCGCGCGAGAAAAACGCGAACCAGATATACATCGCAATCAAGCCGAACACATGATAGAACGGCAAAAAGCAGAGCTGCTTGATGTAGCCTTCATAATGCTTTTTGACCTGCGTGCACTCCCTGATGATTTGATAGCTGTCGTGAATCTGACAGCGAAACTCCTCCGCCGAATAGGCGCAGATTTTTACATGGTCGGAGGTACCGGAGGACATCACCAGCAGCTCCGCGCCGAACCGCCTCGGCACAAACGTCTCCGCGTCGGGCGTCAGCTCCTCCGCCATGACGGTGCGCACGCTGTAGCGGCGTTTGTCGGAGAGCACCGCCTGTGCGCCGCTGTCGGCAAGCGCCTGTTCAAGCGCCCGGTCGCTCAGCCGCAGGTTGAGCAGCAGCGGACGGCAGCCCGTGAGCAGAATCGCCCAAAACAGCTCCAGCCAGAGCAGCGAATTGTCCATGCTGAGTCCCACAACCGCGCCCTCGGGCAAATCAAGCGTGCGCCGCAGCGTTGAAGCCAGCCGAAAAATATCACGGTACGCCTCGCCGTAGGTGGTCTGACGGATGCGGTAGCCCTCGCTCTTTTCGTACATAAGGTTATCCTTTTCGCTGAACATCAGCTCAAACAGCGCCGAAAAATCCGCTTCGGCAGCGTCCAGCCGCCTTAGCTTTGCCGCGACAAAGGAATCAATATCCTTGTAATTTCCCAATCCGTATGCTTCCATATA
>CAMJOD010000041.1 GCA_946407465.1 uncultured Clostridia bacterium | reverse complement strand
TACATCAGCGCAAACAGCAGCGAGGGGTCGTTCTTTTCGTCCATCAGCAGCAGGAGCAGCATCATAATCAGGCTGTTTTCTTTGTTTTGGAACAGGATTTCCATCATATTCGGCGGCTCCTGCGGCTTTGACGGAACGGGTTTCGGCGGCTTGGGCGGCGGCTCGGGTTTTTCGGGCAGGCTTGGCTTTTCGGGCTGCCTCGGCTCCTCCCTTTTCAGCTCGGTGCGCTGCGTGCCGCGGCGGTGCAGCGTCATCTGACGCGCACGCTCCAGCGCTTCTTCTTCAAAACCGGGCATGGCATTTCTCCCCTCTTACAAAAACAAGCCGCTGTCCTTGAGCAGCGGAATCATACGAATCAGACTCAGCAGCTTTTGGGCGCTGTTCAGCCGTTCCAGCTTTTCTCCGCTCAAAAACGGCCGCAGCGCGTTGAGCAGCGCGGTTGTTTCGTCGCTTGGCTTGGCGGCGTTCATCAGCGGCGCCAGCTTTGAAAACGCCGCCATCATGTCGCCGCTCACCGGCGGCTGAACAGGCGCTGCCGGCGGCGGTGCAGGCGTGCTCTCGCCCAAACCGAGCTGCTTGCCGAGGCTCTGCACCTGACGCATCGCCTCGGGATTGCTCATTATTTTTTGCAGTGTATCCTGTAATTCAGACATTCTATCACCTTATTGCTGACCGAGCAGCTCCATCAGCGCCTTTGCCTGCGGACTGTTGAGCAGCTCCCTTGTCTTTTTGGGGTCGTTCAAAACCGACTCCACCTGCCTTGCCTTTTCGCTGTCCACGTTTTTCAGCAGGTCGTCCGCGCTGCCTCTCTCGCAAGAGGCTTGCAGCGCCTCGGGCGACAGCTTCAGCTCCCTTGACAGCGCTTCCAATAATTCCTTGGCGTTTTCTGCCATAAATACCACCTCAATTCATACTATGCGCGACATATCATTTTAGAACGGAGTTTTCGTATGCGTATTTTAGTTGTTTCCGACACCCACGGCGATTTTTATTCACTCAAACGCGCCCTCGACGCCCAGCCCACTGCCGAGGTGATTATTCACTGCGGCGACGGCTCGGAGCAGTATCAGTACATCAAGGACGTCTATCTGCAAAAGCAGGTCATCGGCGTGCGCGGCAACTGCGACTGGTCAAGCACGCTGCCGGCGACAGAGGTTGCCGAGGTGGGCGGCAAGCGGATTTTTATCACCCACGGACACATGTATCAGGCAAAGTTCACCACGATGAATATGATATACGCCGCGCGCGAGGAAAAGGCAAATATTCTGCTGTTCGGTCACACGCATCAGGCAATGACCGACTACGACGACGGGCTGTATATCATGAACCCCGGCTCCTGCAACGGCTACTATGCGACCTATGGCGTGATTGACATCACACCAAAGGGCGATATTGTCACAAATATTGTCAAGCTGAGCAGGTGACGCGCCTTGAATTTTAACGGATTTGAATTTGACGAGCCAACCAAGCGGCTCCTTGATGAAATGGACGCAGGCGGCAGGCTGCCGCACGCGCTGATTATCGAGAGCGAGCAGGAGGACAAGGCGGCGCAGCTGGCGCTGTTTTTGTCGATGGCTGCGGTCTGCGGCAGCGCGGAGCGACCCTGCGGCGTGTGCAAGAACTGTCTGAACGCCCAAAAAAAGCATCACCCCGATGTGCAGTATTTGCAGCTGGAGCCGAAAAAAAAGCAGTACACGGTTGACCAGCTGCGCGCGCTGATTGCGGACGCCTACATCCTGCCCAACGAGGCAAGCGCCAAGGTATATGTGCTGGAGCAGTGCGACGACCGCTTTCCGCCGCTGGCGCAAAACACCTTTTTGAAGCTCTCGGAGGAACCGCCGCAGAACGTCTATTTTATATTGCTTTGCAAGAGCGCCCGCCGGCTTTTGACCACCATCCTGTCGCGCTTTACCATCATTCGGCTAAAGGGCAGCGCGTCCTTTGACGAGGAGACCCTCGCGGCGGCAAGGTCGATTGCGCAGGGCATTGTCGCAGCAAGAGAATATCCGCTGCTCAAAGCGCTGCTGTGCCTGCAAAACAAGGAGCAGGCAGGCGACATTCTGGCGGCGGTCAAACAAAGCCTGCGCGACGCGCTGGTGATATTATCGGGCGGCGAAGCCATCGGCGACCGCGAAACCGCCCAAAAGCTCGCGTCGCGGCTGACACGCAAAAAGCTCCTGCAAATGATGGAGCTGTGCGACGCGATGCGCGGCAAAATCAAACAAAACGGAAATATCAATCTTCTCACCACATGGATGTGCGGAGAATTTAGGAGGATAACATGGCAGAGGTAATCGGCGTAAGATTTAAAGAGGTAGGCAAGGTTTATTACTTTGACCCGCTGGGCAACGCGCTGCGCGTGGGCGACATGGTGATTGTAGAGACCGCGCGCGGACTGGAATGCGGCGAGGTGGCACTGGCAAACAAAACCGTTGGCGACAACAGCCTGACCCATCCGCTCAAGCCGCTGATTCGCATTGCGACCGAAAAGGATTTAAACCACCTTGCGGAAAACCACCTCAAAGAAAAAAACGCGCGCAAAATCTGCGAGCAGAAAATTGCGGCGCACGGACTCAAAATGAAGCTGGTCAACGTGGAATACACCTTTGACAACAGCAGAATCATCTTTTATTTCACCGCCGACGGCAGAGTGGATTTTCGTGCTTTAGTCAAGGATTTGGCAGGCGTGTTCCGCACGCGCATCGAGCTGCGCCAAATCGGCGTGCGCGACGAGGCAAAGATGCTCGGCGGCTTGGGCGTCTGCGGCAGACCCTTCTGCTGCAACGGCTTTATGGGCGAGTTTCAGCCTGTTTCTATCAAAATGGCAAAGGAGCAGGGGCTCTCGCTCTCTCCCGTCAAGATTTCGGGCACCTGCGGCAGGCTGATGTGCTGCCTCAAATACGAGCAGGAGGCATACACCGACCTGCTCAAGCACACGCCAAAGGTGGGCGCGATTGTCAACACACCCGAGGGCAGGGGCTTGGTGGTCGAGAACAACCTGATTGCCCGCACCCTAAAGGTCAAGCTCGACAACACACCTGCCGATGTGGCGCCCAAGACCTTTACGGTGCGCCAGTGCAAGCTGGTTAGGGACGGCTACATCAAGGTGAACAAAAAAGAGTTGGAACAATTGGGCAATTTGGAATGAACAAAATCCGTCAAAAGGCTTGAAAATTTTTAAAAATGTGCTATACTATACTTAATCAAATAAGGAGGTGTACAATCCATGGCATATGTAATCAGTGATGAATGCATCATGTGTGGTGCTTGTGCAGATGAATGTCCTTGTTCAGCTATTTCCGAGGGCGACGGTAAGTATGTTATCGACGCCGACGCTTGCGTAGACTGCGGTTCTTGCGCAGATGTTTGCCCCGTAGGCGCTCCCGCTGAAGGCTGATCAGGTCATACTGTTTTAACCAAACAGGCGGCAAGGAATCCCTTGCCGCCTTTATTGCGTCCAAGTTAGCAAACAACAACCGCATTTTTCGCTTGCAGTCGCGGCGTTCCTATTGTATAATAGCAGTAGATTATGCAGCGAGGTAGTTATGACAAATATACATTTGGAGCCGCTGGGCAGCGGCATGGAGATTTTTGTGTCGGACAGCTATCATTTTTCGACGGACACCATTTTGCTCGCCGATTTTTCGCAGCCGTCCGCCGGCAGGCGCTGCGTCGATTTGGGCACCGGCTGCGGCACGATTCCGCTGCTGTGGCTCAAGCAAACCGCCAACCTCCGTGTGACGGCGGTAGAAATCCAGGAGGACGCCTGCGCTCTTTTGCAAAGGAGCGTGGCGCACAATCATTTGGAGGAGCAGCTGACGGTGCTGCACGCGGATTTGCGTGAGCTAAAGGGCGTGCTGCCGTTCGGCGCGTTTGACACGGTCGCCTGCAATCCTCCCTACAAGCCGGGCGGCACGGGGCTTCTCAATCCGGCGGACGCCAAAATGCTGGCGCGGCACGAATCCGCCTGCACGCTCAACGACATCTGCCAAACCGCGGCGGCACTGCTGCAATTCGGCGGCAGATTTTGCATCTGTCAGCGACCGGAGCGCCTGCCCGACGTGACCGAGAGCATGCGCCGCTTCGGCATTGAGCCAAAGCGCCTGCGTCTGGTGCAGCAGCGCAAGACCAAGGCGCCCAAGCTGTTTTTGCTGGAGGGCAGACGCGGCGGCAAGCGCGGCTTTTTGGACGTGCTGCCCACGCTGTTTATCGAGAACGGGGACGGCGGCTTTTCACAAGAAATGCTCGCGATTTACGGCGACTACAAGCGCCGGTATTTGTAACAAAGAGGGATTACCATGTCCGGAATTTTATATGTAACGGGTACGCCCATCGGCAACCTCTCCGACCTCTCGCCGCGTGCGGCGGAGACCTTGGAAAAGGTGGATTTTATCGCCGCCGAGGACACGCGCGTCACCCTCAAGCTGCTCAACCACCTCGGCGTCAAAAAGCCGATGGTGAGCTATTTTGAGCACAACAAGCGCGAGCGCGGCGAAATCATCTGCGCACGCATTGAGCAGGGCGAAAGCTGCGCCATTGTCACCGACGCCGGCATGCCCTGCATCTCCGACCCCGGCGAGGACTTGATCAAGCTCTGCGCTGCGCGCGGCATCCGCACCGAGGTGGTGCCGGGTCCCAGCGCGGTGATTGCGGCGCTTGCCGTCTCGGGCTTGGCGACCGGCAGATTCACCTTTGAGGGCTTTCTGAGCGTCAACAAAAAGAGCCGCGGCGAGCACCTGCAAAGTCTGCTCCGCGAGACGCGCACCATGATTTTCTATGAAGCGCCGCACAAGCTGCCTGCCACGCTGCGCGATTTTTACGCGGCGTTCGGCGACCGGCGGCTGAGCATTGTGCGCGAGCTGACAAAGGTGCATGAGGAGGTTATCCGCACCACCACCGCCTATGCCGCTGCACACTACGCCGACGGCAGCGTGCGCGGTGAAATTGTGCTGGTGCTGGAGGGCTATTCGCAGCCGGAGGAGGCGCCTGCCTACACGCTGGAAGCCGCCGTGGCACTGGCAAAGGAGCTGACGGCAAGCGGCAAAAAAACCACCGAAGCCGCAAAGGAAGCCGCCGCTGTCACCGGCTTTAAGAAAAACGAAATCTATCGGGAGCTGATGCTATGACCTATGAGACCGCCTTGGAAAAAATTCATTCGCTGCTGACCTTCGGCTCACGGCCGGGGCTTGACCGCATGCGCGAGCTGCTGCGCCGCATGGGCAATCCGCAGGACAAGCTGCGCTATATTCACGTTGCCGGCACCAACGGAAAAGGCTCGGTGTGCGCTGTTTTGTCCTCCGTTTTGGCGGCGGCAGGCTACAAAACCGGCTTGTTTGTCTCGCCGTATATCACGGATTTTCGCGAGCGGATTCAGATTAACAACCAAATGATTGACGAAAAAACGCTGGCGGACGCCGTCGACTCTACCTTTTCGCTGGTGGAGCAGCTGCGCGGCGAGGGCATTGTCATCACGGAATTTGAATATGTCAACGCGCTGCAATTCTATATTCACGCGCGTGCGCACTGCGATTTGGTCGTGCTGGAAACCGGCATGGGCGGTCTGCTGGACTGCACCAACGTGATTCAGCCGCCGCTTGCCGCTGTGATTACAACCATCGGACTCGACCACACCGCCGTTTTGGGCGACACCATCGCCGCCATTGCAGAGCAAAAATGCGGCATCATCAAAAACGGCTCGGCGGCGTTTACCTCGCGCCAATGCCCCGAGGCGATGCACGTGATTGAAGCCGCCGCCAAACGGCTGAACGTGCCGCTCATCAAGAGCGAAGCCCTTGCCGCCGAGGTGGAGGAGATGACCATCGCAGGCAGCCGCTTTTCGGTCGGCGACCTGAGCTGTCACCTGCGCCTTGCGGGCAGACATCAGATTGAAAACGCGCTGACCGCCCTTTCGGTCATTCTGTGGCTGCGCGGCAAAAAGCTGATTTCCGTCAGCGACGCGGACATTCTCACCGGCTTGGAGAGCGCGCGCAATCCGGCGCGTCTGGAGGTGCTGCGGCAGGATCCGCTTGTCCTGCTGGACGGCGCCCACAATCCCAACGGCATTGCGGCGCTAAAGGACGCCGTGAACACATTTTTGCCGGACAAGCCCGTCACCTGCGTCATGGGCATGCTCGCCGACAAGGACGTGGACAGTGCGCTCGCACTGCTAAAGGGCGTATGCCGCCGCGTTTTCACGGTGCCGGTCGCCAATCCGCGCGCCATGCGTGCCGACGAGCTGGCTGAAAAATTCCGCGCACTGGGCGAGGACGCCGCTGCCTGCGACACGGCGCGGGACGGTGTGGACAGGGCGTTGACCTGCGCCGGAGAAGAAAACGGCTGCGTGCTGATTTGCGGCTCGCTCTATCTGGCAGGCGAGGTCAGACCTTATTTTATAAAAAAATAGTTTCCCGACAGAATAAAACAAATTTTTCGCGCTATACTAATTATGATTAGTATAGCGTTCTTTTTTTGAAAGGAGTTTCGTATGGTTGAAACAAAATACAACAACAACGTGCTGACCGCCTATCTGTCGGGCGAAATCGACCACGACAGCGCGGCGCAGATTCGCGTGCGCGTGGACGGCATGGCGCAGGAGCTGAAGCCGAGGCTGCTCTGCCTGGACTTTGGCGGCGTGAGCTTTATGGATTCGTCGGGCGTGGGACTGGTGATGGGACGCTTTCGCCAGATGAAGCTGCTGGGCGGCAGACTGCGCGTCCAAAACTATTCCGACAGCCTCTACCGCATTTTTGCGATGTCGGGGCTGGAGGGCTTGGGGGTATTGCAATGAAGATACTGAACGAAATGAAGCTGAGCTTTCCGTCCAAAAGCTGCAACGAGGCGTTTGCGCGCAGCGCGGTCTCGGCGTTTATCATGCACCTCGACCCCACCGTCAACGAGCTGAGCGACCTCAAAACCGCCGTGTCCGAGGCGGTCACCAACTGCATTGTACACGGCTACCGCCGCCAAAGCGGCACGGTTTACATAAGCGGAAGAATCACCGAGGGCGGCAGGGTGACGGTCAAAATCCGCGACAAGGGCTGCGGCATTGCCGACGTGGCGCAGGCGATGCAGCCGCTGTTTACCACGGCGCCGGAGGAGGAGCGCGCCGGACTGGGCTTTGCGGTCATGCAGAGCTTTTGCGACAAGGTGCGCGTCAAATCCGCTGCCGGCAAGGGCACCACCGTGACGCTCGAAAAGCAAATCGGCGGCGATGACTGACCGCGACGCGCTGGCACAGCGCCACATGGGACTGGTACACGCCCTGTGCAGGCGCTTTGCGGACAAGGGCGTCGAATATGAGGAGCTGTTTGCCGCAGGCTGTCTGGGACTCACCAAGGCGCTCAACGGCTTTGACAAAAGCCGCGGCATGCAGTTTTCCACCTACGCCTTTCCGGTGATTGCCGGAGAAATCAAGCGGCTGTTCCGCGACGGCGGCACGGTCAAGGTCAGCCGGACGCTCCGCGCGCTCTCGCTCAAAATCGCGCGGCTGAACGCGGAAAGTCTGCGGCAAAACGGCGCCGAGCTGACGGTGAGCGAGCTGGCGGCACGGCTGGGCGTGTCGGCGGAGCAGGTGACGGACGCCATCGGCAGTGCGCGGCTGCCGCTCTCCCTCACCGCCGAACGCGACGCGGACGGCAATCCGCAGGTAGATGTGCCGGTCGCGGACATGCAGGAGGCTGTCACCGAGCGCCTGAGTTTGGAGCAGGCGCTTGCCGCGCTGCCTGCGGACGACAAACGGCTGATTCGGCTGCGGTATTTTCAGAGCAAAACGCAGGCGCAGACGGCGGCTGTTCTGCACACCTCACAGGTGCAAATCAGCCGCCGCGAAAAGAAAATCTTAGCGCGGATTCGCGAGCAGATGGTCAGCTGACTACAAATTATTGCCCCTGATGACCAGCTCCGCCCATTCGGCAGGCCCCACAGCGCCGTTTTGCTCCAAGCCGAGCGAGCGCTGAAAGGCAATCACCGCCGCCTTGGTGCGCGATCCGAAGATGCCGTCCGCCGTCAGGCTCGGAATCGACGGATTGCCCTGTCCCACCACATTGAGATAACGCTGGATAATCCGCACGCTCTCGCCGCGGTCGCCCTCCACAATAAAGCGTCCCGGGTACGGCTCACCGATAGCGGTGCGGTAGCTCGGCGGCAGGTCGCGGACGGCGGCGCGGTATGCCTGCTCGATTTCGTGGAACACATTCGCGTCCACCACGCCGGTCACCGGCAATCCGTAATTCTTTTGAAAGGTAAACACCGCGTCGCGCGTCTGCTCGCCGAAATAGCCGGTGATGGGAATCGGCGGCAGCTCGGGATAAAAATAGCCCAAAAACGCCAGATAATATTGCAGCGCCTCCACGTCCACACCGCGCAAACCGATGCGCAGCTCACGCGTGTAGCGCTTCTCCAGCTCCGAGAGCGTCAGCCCTTCTCCGGTGATTTCGCTCAGCCGCTTGACGCCGGCATAGACCTGCTTGATTTTGTACCATGTTGCCTTGCCGACAACGCCGTCCGGATCGAGATTGAAAAT
Source organism: uncultured Clostridia bacterium (assembly GCA_946407465.1). Classification (GTDB taxonomy): domain Bacteria; phylum Bacillota; class Clostridia; order Oscillospirales; family Acutalibacteraceae; genus Ruminococcoides. The sequence goes on along the minus strand of CAMJOD010000041.1, from coordinate 7,841 downwards.
CGACTGGAACGCCCGAACGGCGTTTTCCGTCTCCAAATCGTAGACGCCTGTGTTGCCGTTGACCGTGGGAATCGCCGGATAGTTTTTGGCTATGCGGTTCAGCTCGCGCTTGACGGTGAGCACATCGTCGCCGAAGGAGCCGCGCCGCAGCGCGGTGCCGGGATAGGACTCGGTGTTGCCGCCGACCTCGGCGTTATAGACAATGCTGATGTCGTCGCCGTAGTAGTAGCGCAGAATTTGCAGCGGCGTGTAGCCCTGATTGGCGAGGGTGACGCTTCCCCACTGCGACAAGCCGTTGCAAAAGGTGGTGTAGCCGTCGCAGAACTGCGCATAGAGCGGCTCGACCCTGCCGGTACGGACGATATAGTTGTTAAAGATTTCGTCCGTTATGCGGCTGATATTGTCATATACCTCGCCGCCGTAGACGTAGTTTTGGTCGATGGAGGTGTTGTCGGTGATGTCAAAGTCGTAGCCGCGGCTGCGGTAAAACTCCGTGTAGACGCGGTTGAGCGCAAAGGTGACCTGCGCCAGAATGTTGGCGCGAATGGCGCTCTCCGGCCATGTGGGATAGATTTCGTTGGACGCGACGTTTTTGATGTAGTCGGTAAACGGCACCGTCACATTGGGCGCAGGCGTGTTGGGTCTGCCCAAATGCACGGTAATCGTCTGCGGAATAACCGGTGTAACCGCCATGTCTACGCCTCCTCACTGCCGCTGAGCGGCTCCAGCGAAACCGGCAGAATGGTTTCGATTCTGTCCTGCACCGTGACCGGATAGTCCCTCACCTCGCGAAATGCCGGGTGATAGACCGAAATCAGATAGACGGCGTTGTCCTTGCCGGCGGTTTCGGGGCTATTGTTGTCGCCTGCCTTGCAGGTCGGCAGCACAATCTCATTGACAACGCCCGATTCGTCGGTTGCGTCCTGATACAAACTGTAGCGCACGCCGCCGTCGTTGACCGCCACCTCCACAAACACGTTTTTGACGGGAAAGCTCTGGTTGGCGGCGCTCACCTGTACGCGCAGCGAGCCGCGTCCGGGATGGCTGCTGATGTAGTTTTCAAATTCAGGCTTGAAGGGCGAGTCGCCCGAAACGCGGTTTTCATATTGCTTTATCATAAAAAGACCCCTTTCATCGGCACATTCTATGCCGGCGAAAGGGGTTTGTTGCGACAAATCCGTCAATTTTATTCAAAAACATATGCCGCCCACGCGTAGCACAAGGCGGTATAGAGCAGCTGGGCGTTGGACTGCGCGTCGCTGAGGGAGCTCAGCGGTTTGAGCAGGCTGCTCATGCTCGCCACATAGCTTTCGTTTTTGTCGGACAAAAGCACGGGCTTGGTGGGGTCAAAGCGCAGCTCATAGTTGCTCAAATCAAACTGATCCTGCGCCAGCCTTTCGATTGCCACCTGACAAAAATCGTTCATCGCCTTAACCGCGGCGGCTTCGTTTTTCTCCGCAAACGAAGCGTACGCCGCGCTGTTGGCAACCTCGGATTGGAGCACCGAAACGGACGGCTCGGTCTGCTCGACCACCTCGCGCAGCTCGTTGACGGTAAAATTCGCGCCTCTTTTGCGCTCTCCGAACGCCAGCACGCCGCGCTGCGCGTCGGTCAGCGTGCGCGTCGAAATCGCGGACATGACCTTGTTCATATCACCCAAACGGGTGTTGTAGCTGTTGTAGCGGTTTTTGAGCTTTTCGGGCAGATCGTCTGATGTGCCAAAGTTGTTGTACGCCTCCAAAAGCTTGTCATAGCTCACCTTGACCGGCGAGTCAAAGCCTTGGAGGGTATCCTTGCTGTAGTTGTCAAAGAACGCGCTGCGCTGCTTTTCTATCTCGCAAAACTGCCGTATCGCGTCCGCCTCGGGCGTCACAACGTCGGCGATGTTGTCCAGTCCCTTGTCCAAATTACCGTCCATGATGGCTGTCACAGCCTGACCGGTTTTGTAGCCGTCGCTGTTGTGATAAATCAACAAGCCGATCAAAAAACCGGCTCCGCCGACCACCAGCACCGCAAGCGCAATCACAATGACAAGCCTGCCTATATTCCTTTGAGGACGTGGCGCCTGCTGCCTCACATCAGGCGGCATCACCACCTCGGGCGGCATGACGGAATCCTCCGCCGCTACCAGCTCCGGCGTTATGGCGCCGGGCACAAAGGTTCCGCAGCGCGGACACTTTATTTCATTTTTCGATAATTTTAAACCGCATTTTCCGCAATACATACGGGCAGCTCCCTTCGACCTTGTTTAGCATTATTATATCATTACCAAAAACATTTGTAAAGAGAAAAAAGATGGGACTTTATCACTTTAAAGCATAGGCGCTTTAAAGCGTAGCAATTTCACCCAAAATCCGCGCGCGTCTTTGTGTATATCTGACAAATTTTGTCCGTGTTCTCTGGTTATACTTGACAAAACGAAAGGATTGTGAGATAGTATTAATGCTACATCTGTCCCCGAACGATTTGCTGTCGGGGTTCAATTTTTGTTATATGTTATGTAAAAGGAGAAAATGCAATGCCCATCACCGAGCTTCTCACCAGAAACGCCACCTATTTTAAGGACGAGGTCGCGCTGGTGGAGATTAATCCCGAGGTCAAGAACATTCCCCACGTCACGTGGAGAGAATATTCTCTGATTGAATCCAACCGCAGCGGCGCCTTCCGCAAGCAGCTGACCTGGGGTGAATTTGATGTAAAAGCCAACCGCTTTGCCAACCTGCTGCTGACGCGCGGCATCAAAAAAGGCGACAAGGTGGCTATTTTATTGATGAACTGTCTGGACTGGCTGCCGATTTATTTCGGCGTGCTCAAGGCAGGCGCCATCGCCGTGCCGCTCAACTTCCGCTACACCGCCGAGGAAATCGCCTATTGCGTCAACAAGGCGGACTCCGACGCGCTGGTGTTCGGCCCCGAATTTATCGGCAGGGTTGAGGAGGTTTTGCCGCAGCTGACGCGCGTGAAGAACTGCTTTTATGTGGGCGACGAATGTCCCACCTTTGCGGACAGCTACGAAAAGCTGATTGGCTACTGCTCCTCACAGGCGCCGAGCGTGTATATCACCGACGATGACGACGGCGCCATCTATTTTTCGTCCGGCACAACGGGCTTTCCCAAGGCGATTTTGCACGCGCACCGCGCCCTGATGCACTCCGCCAAGGTGGAACACGCCCATCACGGACAGACGCACGACGATGTGTTTCTCTGCATTCCGCCGCTCTATCACACCGGCGCCAAAATGCACTGGTTCGGCAGCCTGTATTCGGGCAGCAGGGCGGTGCTGCTGCGCGGCGTCAGCCCCGAATGGATTATCCGCACCGTCAGCGAGGAGCGCTGCTCCATCGTCTGGCTGCTGGTGCCGTGGGCACAGGATATTCTGGACGCGATTGAGAGCGGTCAGGTGGATTTGAACGAATACGACCTCAGCCGCTGGCGCCTGATGCACATCGGCGCGCAGCCGGTTCCGCCTACCCTGATCAAGCGCTGGAAGGCGGTCTTTCCCCATCACGAATACGACACCAACTACGGTCTGAGTGAATCCATCGGCCCCGGCTGCGTACACCTCGGCATGGGCAACATTCACAAGGTCGGCGCAATCGGCGTTCCGGGCTACGGCTGGGAGGTGCGCATTGTGGACGAAAACCGCCAAACCGTCACCGACGGCGTGGGTGAGCTCGCCGTCAAGGGTCCCGGCGTCATGAAGTGCTACTACCGCGACGCCAAGGCGACCGACGAGGTGCTCGACAGCGAGGGCTGGCTCTACACCGGCGACATGGCGGAGCGTGACAGTGACGGCTTTATCTATCTGGTTGACCGCAAAAAGGACGTTATCATCTCCGGCGGCGAGAATATTTATCCGGTTCAGATTGAGGACTTCCTCCGCTCCAACGACGCTGTCAAGGACGTGGCGGTCATCGGTCTGCCCGACCAGCGTCTCGGCGAGATCGCCGCGGCGATTATCGAGCTGAAGCCGAATCACTATCTCAGCGAGGACGATGTGAAGTCCTTCTGCATGGCGCTGCCGCGCTACAAGCGCCCGAGAAAGGTTATTTTTGCCGACGTGCCGCGCAATCCCACCGGCAAAATCGAAAAGCCTGTGCTGCGCAAAAAATACTGCGGCGAGAGCGTTGTGGCGCAGCAAAACGAAATCAGTCTCAATTCGGATTTGAAATAAAGCGCACGCTGCATCTCTATCCGAAAATATAAATTCCCACTTAGGGGGTATAACAATGGATTTAGCAATCAAAATCATTATGCTGGTGCTGTTCTTCGGCGTCATGGTCGGCGTGGGCATCTACTGCCGCAAAAACGCCACCGACGTCAACGGCTTTGTGCTCGGCGGCAGAAGCGTCGGACCGTGGCTGACGGCGTTTGCCTACGGCACCTCCTACTTCTCGGCGGTTATCTTCATCGGCTACGCCGGACAGTTCGGCTGGAAGTTCGGTATCGCGTCCACCTGGATCGGTCTGGGCAACGCCCTGATCGGCTCGCTGCTCGCCTGGGTCATTCTGGGACGGCGCACGCGCATTATGACGCAGCACCTCAACTCCTCCACCATGCCGGAATTTTTCGGCAAGCGCTTTGCCAGCAAGGGACTCAAAATCGGCGCATCCATCATCACCTTTGTGTTCCTGATTCCCTACACGGCGTCGCTCTACAACGGTCTGTCGCGCCTGTTCAGCAAGGCGTTCAACATTGACTATGTATGGTGCATCATCGCCATGAGCGTGCTCACCGGCATTTATGTTATCGCCGGCGGCTACATGGCGACCGCGATCAACGACTTTATTCAGGGCATCATCATGCTGTTCGGCATTGTGGCGGTCATTGCGGCGGTGCTGATGAACCAGGGCGGCTTTATGGAGGCGCTCAACGGCTTGGCGCAGGTCAAGGATCCGGCTGTGTCAGACATGCCCGGCGCGTTCAACTCCTTCTTCGGACCCGATCCGCTGGGACTGCTCGGCGTTGTCATTCTGACCTCGCTCGGCACCTGGGGCTTGCCGCAGATGGTGCAAAAGTTCTACGCCATCAAGCACGAGCGCGACATCAAAAAGGGCACCATCATTTCGACCGGCTTTGCGATTATCGTGGCAGGCGGCTGTTACTTTCTCGGAGGCTTTGGCAAACTGTTTGACGGCGCCGCCAACGAAGGCTTTGACAACATCATTCCCACCATGCTCGAAAAGTCCAATCTGCCGCCCATTCTGATGGCGATTGTGGTGATTCTGGTGCTGTCCGCGTCCATGTCCACCCTCTCCTCGCTTGTTATCGCGTCGTCCTCCACGCTGACGATTGACCTGCTCAAGGGCAATATCATCAAGAAGATGGACGACAAAAAGCAGGTGTTCATCATTCGTATTTTTGTCGTGGTATTCATCGCGATTTCGGCGTTCATCGCCATCTATCAGGTCAAGAGCCAAAACGAGAGCGTCAAGTTTATCGCCCAGCTGATGGGTGTTTCGTGGGGTGCGCTGGCAGGCGCCTTCCTCGCGCCGTTCCTCTATGGTCTCTACTGGAAAAAGACCACCAAGCTCGCCTGCTGGGTCAGCTTTATTTTCGGCGCAGGCATCATGCTGCTCAACCTCTTTGCAAAGTCGGCATTTCCTGTCATTTTGCAGTCGCCGATCAACTGCGGCGCATTCGCCATGCTGGCAGGATTGATTATCGTACCGGTTGTGAGCCTGTTCTCCCCCAAGCCCGACAAAAAGTTGGTGGAGGACGCCTTCGCCTGCTACGAAAAGCAAGTCCCCGCCAAGCAAAAGAACTCCCTCGACTAAACCGCTGCCGCGGTGGGCAGGGCGCCTTTGGATAGCGTCTGCTTTTGGTAACGCTTCTGCAACGGCGCGTTAGGGCGTTGCTTGGGCGGTGGTTTGGGCTGTTACCATTGATGCTGCGGCGGTTCGCAAGGCGCCGCTGCCGCGGTGGGCAAGGCGCCTTTGAACAGCAACAGCTTTTGGTAACGTTTCTGCAACGGCGCATTAGAACATTGGTTGGGCGGTGGTTTGGGCTGTTGCCTAGATTGTGTCGGCACAGGGCTCATTCGGTACGCTTTTTTCCGATTCCCCTTTTTGGGGAAACAACATCATGCATTTTACAGCGGCTCTCAACCGAGAGCCGCTGTTCTTTATGCAAATCACCGTTGACATTCGGGAAGTTTTTTAGTATAATAAAATCTGTGATATAAAGCGCATGTGCGTTACAGCGGAACCGGCAGACACACAAGATTTAGGCAAATGACACCTTGGTGGATTCTGGGAGTCTAAATATGATAATTAACAATCACACAAAAAAAGAACGCGTAAGCGTCCTATTGTTTACTGCGATATCTATATGTGCTTTTCTTATTGAAACGTATTTTTTGATTATCCATTTTGGTTCACCGCTTATAAATTGTCTTTTGAGTATTGTATTTTTCCTTTTGCTTTTGTTTCTCGTTCGATATGATATATTGTATTTTAGCACGACAACCCTCACCCAAACAGGCATTGTTTACCGGTCACTTCTGTTGAAGAAATACATTCCCTATCAAAATATGAGATTTATTTCTTCTTTTGACGTTCCTAATCAAAGGGGCATCTCTGTAAAAGGTATTCTTTTCTCTTTTGATTGGGATATAAACCAATATAAACATACGTTTATCTACGACGGATTTCATTTAAAAAAACATTTTTGCCTTATTCCTTATTCAAAAAAAGCCGAAAATTATTTAAAAACAAATATTTTCGGCGAAAAATATCTGGATATAATGATTACCAAACATAATTTTATCTCATAATCAAATCAGAGTGTGAATAATCTTGACAAATAGTTTTGTAGATTATCCTCACATGTTCTACAACCTTTCATATCGGGTTTTGCGACCTGATTTTTATAAAACGCGACTGTGGCGGAACTGGTCGCGTTGCGAGCGCCGCCTGCGGCGGATAAAGCGAGCAAAAGCGAGGTTTGAAATAAGGAGTACAAGGAAGCGCCTAAGCGCGACGCAGTACGACTATATTTCAAGCGGGACACACCACGCTAGATTTAGGTAACGTCACCTTGGTGAAAGGAAAGATTTACATATGAATAAACCAAGCAAAACATTGTTGATAACAGATTTGTGTTTGTTTGCTTTTGCTGTTGGGTTCTTTTTTGTTTGCTCTGTTTTGAAAAATCTTTTTCCGGTTACAGTTTCACTCATCAACATTTGTCTTTCCGCTGTATGTGCGCTGGCTGTCATTTTGCTTATGCTGTTTCAGTATCGCGGCAGACAAGCTGTCGGCGTTATCAATATCAGTGTTTCTTTTGCTCTGTCAATCGCGCTCTATGGTGTTTATCACTTGCCTGTATTCGCCTTTATCGGTGAGAAAGGGATTCAGAACGGCATTTGTGGATTATTTGTTTTCACATTATTTTCACGCTTTGCACTGAACCTGTCGGTCTACTTAAAAAATAATTACGGCTACGCGGTTACATCATCCAATCTGCGCGCGAATGTTCAGGGAAGAGGCGTAACAACAGGCGCGTATGTAATGGCAAAAGTTCTAAAAACATTCGCAATTTTTATTTTTCTCGGCGGCGTTTTCATGGCAATGTTTAATGCTTTTATGCCTGTTATCGACATCAGTACGCCATATCAAATGGTTTTCCTTCACAAAACCTTGGCAGAAGTTATGAAGCATTAAACCCTTTGCGCAATAACAAAACAATTAAATAACAGATAAATATCGGGTTTTGCGACCTGATTTTTATAAAACGCGCCTGTGGTGGAACTGGCAGACGCACAAGATTTAGGTAACGTCACCTTGGTGTAACAATTAAATAATTTGATTTTGACGGCGAAAAGCTGTTGAAATATAGAT
>CAMJOD010000040.1 GCA_946407465.1 uncultured Clostridia bacterium | reverse complement strand
GTCTTGCTTGCGTGCTTCTTCTTCAAAAACACGGATAAACTCGGCGCCGATGATCTTTCTCTTCTTCTCAGGCTCTGCAACGCCTGCCAATTTGTCCAGAAAACGGTCAACGGCATCAACATAAACGAGGTTTGCGTTCATCTGGTTGCGGAACACCTCAACAACCTGCTCCGGTTCGCCCTTGCGCAGCAAGCCGTGGTTGACGTGGACGCATACCAAATTCTTGCCGATTGCCTTAATCAGCAGCGCGGCGACAACCGAGCTGTCTACACCGCCGGACAGCGCCAGCAGCACCTTTTTGTCACCGATTTGCGCCTGCAAAGCCGCAACCTGCTCGTCGATAAACGCATTGGCAAGCGCCTCGGTGGTGATTCTTTCCATTGATTCGGGACGTACATTGTCTTGCATGGGAATCTCTCCTATCATGTTAAAGTCTTAACGACATTATACCCTAAAATGTCGAATAACGCAATACCTTAAAACAAAAAGAGGAGATTCCTGTGCCGCCCTGTGTGCACCTGTCGGCATAGCACAAAAACGGCTGCCACGCACGCTCGTGACAGCCGTAATCTTTTTTGGATAATAGCGAATTATTCGGTGGGCTCCATTCTTCTGCCGCATTCGTCGCAGAACGCAGCGCCGGCCGCAACCTTGGAGAAGCCGCAGTTCGGGCAAATCTGCTTTACGGGAACAGCCTCTTCTTGCTTGGTCTCTTCTTCTTCCTCACCGCCCTCAAGTCTTCTGCCGCATTTATCGCAGAACTTGATGCTCATGTCGGTGGTCTCCCAACCGCAGTTCGGGCAAACCTTGCCCTCGGGCTTGGGCTCTTCAATCATGGAACCGCCGCAGTTGGTGCAGAAGCGGATACCCTCTCTGACGGCCTTGTTGCAGTGCGGGCAGAGAACCATGCCGGGCAGCAGCTTGACAGGCATCTTGGCGCCGCAGTTGTTGCAGAACAGCGCGTCCTCGTCAACCTCTTCACAGCAGGTTTCGCAGAAGTTCTTGCCCATCAGCTCGCCGATTTTCAGCTTGCTGTCCTTGATTTTCTTCTCGCGCGCCTTTACGCCGTCAACCAACAAGCCGAGATCTGTGTCGTCATTCGCCTTGGCGTATTTTTCTACATAGAGCTTGCCGATTTTTGTGTAATCTTCCTCTATGCCGTTCTTCTGCTCGTCGATTACCTCAGTCAGCTCGGAAATCTCAGCCGCCTTGGAAGCAGGCGCAATGATTGTTTTTTCGATAATATCATTGATAAAATCGTTTAAATATGCCATTTCTAATCCTCCTAAAAATCCTGCGATTGTTAAGTAATCACATTTTCACGAATGTATTATAGCGCATTTTATACAAAAAGTCAATAGTTTGTTACTATATCGCCGCAAGAGAGAACAGCTCGCAGACAACCGTTCTATCGCGTTTACCGTTCGGAAAGCATGGCGCAGCAGCTGCTCAGATATATCAGATAAATGATATAATAAACCAGTGAAAGCACAAGATTGGTGATTAAAACAGCGAACAGCAGCGAGGTCACAAATACGTTGAGACGGAACAAGAATACCACTATCTCCGCCACAACAGACAGCAGACAAATCACGGCTATCAGTCTGAGCAGCACGTTGCCGCGCGCCACCATTTTGCGGCTGTTGAGATTATAGGAAAGATTCACCAGACCCTTGACGGTCAGGATAATCATAAACAGCTCGGCAATAGAGGCTGAAATGGTGAAAGCACCGGAAAAAACTTCGTTTGACTGCTGAAAATAGGTGGCAAAACCGGAGAGAACCGCATTGAGAAGCATAAAAATCAGCGCACCCAAAAAAGATGTCTCATCTCTCGACGCCTGAATATACCCTATCAGGTTAATCAGCGCAGCAAACAGGCTCAAAACGACTGCCACACCGGCGATTATCAGCACAATCCATCCGTTCATCTCGAGCGAACCGCCCTTTGTCAGTCCCTCAATCGCCTGCGGCAGCAGCCGGATTTCATTTTCAAAGAATATTGACAAAAAACCGGTCGCCAAGCCGACAAACAACGTAATCAGCTCCGCCACAAAAATCTTCCTGACGCCCTTTCGCGCTCTCGGAAATGTCATAATACCACTCCTCGTTATTTGATTCTTTGTATATTTTACCACTATTTTTTCCATACGTCAATTATTTTGTTGATTTTATCCTACTGATTGTGAAACCCAGGTGATTTCCAGAGGTATTGCCACAGTGAAAGCTGCTTTAAGGTCTAATCTTTATTGTCCAAAATGTGCGGAGATTGTAAAAATGCTTGATTTTTTGACGGAAATGGGGTATCATATAATTAATTATGGATTGCAACACTTTGGAAAGGGAGTTCCGCATGAAACCAAAGCATTTATATACCGGTGCGCACAGCGAGCCGGCGCAAAGCAGCTCTGCCGGACGCCACGGTGAAACCGCAAAAAAACCTGTCCGCAAAAAGCATCCTGCAGTTCGCGCCGTCAAAATCATCTGTCTGCTGCTTGCTTTCTTTGTGACGGCAGGTGTTTTGCAGGAATTTGTGCTCTGTCACGCCGACCACAACCGCCAGCGTCTCAAGGCCTTTTATCTGGAGGACGACAACTCGCTCGACGTGGTATTTATGGGCGCCAGCGAGGCGTATTCCGACATTGCTCCCGGTCACATCTATGACAAATATCATCTGACAAGCTACATCTTTGCCACGCAGTCCAACTCGATTCTCAACTACAAGGCGCAGCTCAAAAACATTTTGAGCAAGCAGAATCCCGGTTTGGTTGTGATTGAGCTGAACGGCGCGCTCTATGATGACAACGACAACGAGACCACCAAGGAATCCAACCTCCGCAACTACGCCGACAATGTGCCGCTCGACCCGATTAAGGTGGAATGGCTCGCCGAAAACATCGGTGCGGATTCGCTCGAATATGTTTTTCCGCTGATGAAGTACCACGGCGTTTGGCAGGATTTTCCAAATGATATGACCTACCAAAAGACCGTTTGGGAGGACAAGCTGCGCGGCTACTGCTATCTCAAGGGCATGCTCAACGAGGCGGCGATTTTTCAGAGCACGCAGCGTTCCATGAACGACTCGCTCGCTCAATCCGCCGACAGCAAGCAGCCGCTCGGCGTCTTGGAGGAGCAAACCCTGCGCGAGCTGCTGCAATTCTGCCGCGACGAAAATCTCACCAACGTGGTATTTGTGCGTTTTCCGCATATCGTTGTGCGCCGCACCTGGGCACGCTTTGAGCGCGCCAATACCGTCGGCGACATTGTCCGTGAATACGGCTTTGACTTTTTGAATTTTGAGCAGACCTACGACCAAACGGATTTGGACGAAAAGACGGATTTCTACAACCTCGACCACCTCAACGTCTACGGTCAAAAGAAGTTTTCGGATTACCTTATTGAAACGCTTCAGAGCCGCTATCAGCTGGCGCCGCGCGCATTGACCGCCGAACAGCAGCAAAAATGGCAGACCGCCTCCGACTACTACACCGCCTATTTTACCTACAGCGATGAGCTCATCCAATCCGGCAAAGGCCGTGAGCTGAGCGAGGACACCGACCTCATCAAAACGCTCCAGCCCTATCTCCCCCGCCGCTAAGCAAGCAACGTGACGGCAACGTGACGTTGCATCCAATCCGCCTTTTGATAGGTTTGTTTTGATTTATAGGTTCATCAACGGCGGGATTTGAACGTGCTGTTTTGAATGTGTTGTTTTGAACGTGCTGTTAAGGATAATAATAATTCTAAAGCCGACACGGTTGATTGACGTGTCGGCTTTTAATATTGTATTAACTTTTGAAAAACACAATTACGAATAATGAATTGCAAATTACTTTCTGTACAGCCTTGCCGTTTCGTAGGTTGGCTCGGTGGTGAGGAGAATACCGATTTTTTTGAGAATACGCGTATCGGTTTCGGAGAGGATTACTGTGGCATGCGCGTCGGTATTGCGCAGCTTGGGCAGCTGCTCCATGGCAATTTTGGCGGTTGGGTTGGTGACTGCCGACATAGAGAGCGCAATCAGAATCTCGTCCGTATGCAGACGCGGATTGACCGAGCCAAAGCTGCTGACCTTTAGCTCCTGAATCGGTTCGATAACCGCAGCTTCCAGCAAATCGACCTCCTTGGGGATATTCGCCAATGCCTTGAGCGCGTTGAGGAGCATTGCCGCGCACGCGCCGAGCAGGTTGGTGGTCTTGCCGGTGATGATTCTGCCGTCGGACAGCTCAATCGCCGCAGCCGGTGCGCCGGTCTCCTCCGCCTTTTTGAGTGCCGGTGCAATCACCGGACGGTCAGAGGTCTTTAGACGGCTCTGCTTCATCAGCAAACGGATTTTATACGCCTCGTCCGCGCTGCCGACGCCCTTTGTCTGGTTGCAGAGCGCGGCATAATAGCGGCGGATAATCTCCTGATTGGCGGCAGCACGCACCGCTTCATCGTCCACAATGCAGTTGCCTGCCATATTAACGCCCATATCCGTAGGCGATTTGTAGGGTGATTCACCCAAAATTTGCTCAAACATGGTATTGAGCACCGGAAAAATCTCGATATCGCGGTTATAGTTGACCGTGGTTTCGCCGTAAGCGTCGAGGTGGAACGGGTCAATCATATTCACGTCGTTCAAATCTGCCGTTGCCGCTTCATAGGCGACATTGACCGGATGCTTGAGCGGCAAATTCCAAATCGGAAAGGTCTCAAACTTGGCATAGCCTGCCTTGAAGCCGTGCTTGTGCTCGTGATAGAGCTGTGAAAGACAAACCGCCATCTTGCCCGAGCCGGGACCCGGCGCGGTTATCACGACCAAACGGCGCGTGGTTTCGATATAATCATTTCTGCCGTAGCCCTTGTCGCTGACAATCAGGTCAACATCTGTGGGATAGTTGGGAATCGAGTAGTGATGATAAACGTGAATGCCGTTGTCGGTCAGGCGGTTCTCAAACTTGACGGCGGTTGGCTGGTCGGCAAAGCGCGTCAGCACCACGGAATTAACCAGCAGACCGCGGCTGCGGAACACGTCAATCAAGCGCAGCACGTCGAGGTCATAGGTAATGCCCAAATCGCCGCGCACCTTATTCTTTTCAATATCGTCGGCGTTGATAACAATCACAATCTCGGCTTCATCCTTTAGCTGCATGAGCATTTGCAGCTTGGAATCGGGCTTGAACCCGGGCAAAACGCGCGAGGCGTGGTAGTCGTCAAACAGCTTGCCGCCAAATTCCAGATAGAGCTTGTCGCCAAACTTGGCAATGCGGTCGCGGATGTGCTGTGACTGCGTTTCGAGGTACTTATTATTATCAAATCCTATTTTCATAGTGAAGCCTCCTAGTTTTCCACCGTGTATTATACAGCAATTCGAGACTGTTTTAATGCGCAAAAAGAAAAATAAACAAATTAATCCCGATTGACAAGCCTTGTCGCAAGGCGTATAATAATGTCATATCACAACAGGAGTAACAGATGAAGCTTATCGTATTGACAGAAAACACAACAGCAGACGCGGCGATTGGCTGTGAGCACGGTCTGTCGCTGTATATCGAAACAAACGGCAGACGACTTTTGTTCGACATGGGACAAACTGCCCTGTTTGCGGAAAACGCCCAAAAGCTGGGCGTCGATTTGTCAAAGATAGATTATGCCGTGCTGTCCCACGGTCACTACGACCACGGCGGCGGCTTGCAGACCTTTTTGACGCGCAACACAACAGCGCCGGTTTTCCTCAGCCGCTATGCGTTTGAGCCGCACTACAACGGCACCGAAAAATACATCGGGCTGAACACGGCCTTGCAGTCGAGCGAGCGTCTTATTTTTACCGGCGAAGCATACCGTATCGCCGACGGACTGAAGCTGTTTTCCTGCAACGAGCGGACGCGACCCTTTGATTTTGGCTCCGCGAATTTGAACGTGAAGCAAAACGGTGTGCTTATGCCGGAGGACTTTCGCCACGAGCAATATTTGCTGATAGAAGAAGACGGCAGGCGCATCCTCATCAGCGGCTGCTCACACAAGGGCATTTTGAACATCATGGAATGGTTCGCCCCGGACATTCTGATTGGCGGCTTTCACCTGATGAAGCAGCCCTGCGGCGATTTGCTGCGCAGCTATGCGGTACGCCTGAACGCCTATCCGACCGCATACTACACCTGCCACTGCACCGGCACAGAGCAATACGCCTTTATGCGCGGCACGATGCAGCGGCTGCACTACATATGCGCAGGGAGTATCTTAAAAATCTGATAACCATGAGAAAACGGGAACCAATCGGCTCCCGTTTTTTGATGTTCTCTTTATATAGATTAGGCAAAAGCATAGCGGCTCATACAGCCTGTGCCGAGCCGGATATGAAACCGTATTTTGTTTGAACGCGGCTGAGCTTTTCGAGCATGGGCAGCGCAAAAAAATACAGAAAAGCCGCGGTGGAAAAGCCGTGTATCAAATCAAACGGCAAGCCCTGCATGATGTAGGCGCAAACGGTTCCGATATTCACCGGCGCATGTGACAGCACAAGTGAGGAAAAATTCATGATGCCGCCATAGATAACGACGGTCGCGACAAAGCCGAACACACAAACGGCGCCTCTGCCGCGCAGCAGTCGCCCTCTTCGAAAAAGAATCCCGGCAAGCAAGCCGACGCTGCCTGCCGCAAACATCTGCCAAGGCGTCCACGCACCCTGACCGAAAAAGATATTGGAGAGCAGCATGGAGGTCGCGCCGACAATAAAACCGGTTTCGCCGCCGAGCGCGGCGCCGCTGATAATGACCAGTGCCAGCACCGGCTTGACCTGCGGCAAGGCGGCAAAAGCTGACCTGCCTGCCACAGTCAGCGCGCAGAGAACCGCTATCAGCACCAGCTCGCGCGCCTGCGGCTTGTGACCCTCGAACAGCATAAAAAACGGGAGCATGCCCTCTATCAACACCAAAAGCGAGATAAACAAATACTTTTGGTCTTGCAGCCAGGTGACGCCCGCAAAAATCGTGAACGGAATCAGGAGCAACACAATCACCACGGCGGCGATTGTCCGCTTGCGAAGCTTTTGTTTTTCAAAGGTCAAATCAACCGGCGGCTGTGATTTGCCGCCGAACGCTACCATCAGCAGCACGACCGGCACCGCGACAAAAACAAGGTTGGCCCAAAGCGGCAAAACACCGGCAAGCGGCGTAAGATTTTCGATTACGCCTGCCGCAAGCAACAGCAAGCCTGCGCCGCCGAGCAGCTTCTTCCAAAAAGGCAGCGGCTTTTTTTCGGGCTGAACAGGAATTTCTATGGGCAAAGCTGTGTCGGAATCATCATCCGGCGGCTCGGGCTTTTGACCGGTGCAGGCAAAAACAATATCCTCCGCCGTGACCGCCTGCGGAATCAGCTCTCTCGCCATGCGTGCAGCCGCCGTAACATAGAAGCTGTTGCCGCCGAAGAACGCGCGCGGTGTACCGCCTGCGACTAAATCACCGTTAAAGAGCAGCAGGCAGCGGTGGCTGTATTGCGCACAAAACTCCATATCGTGGCTAATCATTACCACAGCGGTTCCCTGCCTTGCAAGCTTTTGCAAAATGGAGGCAAAAGACGCCTTGAACTGTGCGTCCAAGCCCTTTGTCGGTTCATCGAGCAAAAGCACCTGCGGACGCAGCAGCAAGAGCTTGGCAAGCGCCGCCTTTTGCATCTCGCCGCCGGACAGGTCAAACGGATGACGCGCTGTCAGGCCGGTGATTTGGCAAAGCCGCACGACGGATTTGATTTGTTCTTCTCTCTCCTGTTCCGGTATGCCGCTGTTCTCCAGGGCTTGGGAAAGCGTTTCCCACACGGTCTTTCCGGTAAAAAGCGCCTGCGGATTCTGCGGCAAGGTCAGCGTTAATTCGTTATTAGAAATATATTTGCCGCTGTACGCCTTTCGGCTGCCGTTCAGCAGCGAAAGCAGCGTGCTCTTTCCGGTGCCGTTGCCGCCCATAATCGTCAGAATCTCGCCGCGTTTGACCTCAATGCTGAGATTGCGCAGAACGTCGGGCGCGTTCTTTTCATAGCGAAACCACACATTTTGCAGCGCTTTTACCGTTTCGCCTGCCGGAGGAATAGCTTCCTCCTCCAATGGACAGAGGTTGTGCGTCTGCGCAAAGCCGTGCAGCCACGCCCTGCCCTCGGCGACCGTAACAGGACAAGGCGCATCGTCCGCGACAGCGTCCCAAATACGCATCGGCGCAGGCAGCGACAAAAAGCATCCGCTGCCTGCACGGCGGAGATTGCCGCCGGTGTGCGAGGGCGTCGCGTCGGAAATCAGTCTGCCGTCCTCCAACACGAGCACGCGGTCACTGATGGGCAGCAGACCGTCCAAACGGTGTTCGGTGATAATGACTGTTACGCCCAGCTCACGGTTGACGCGATGCAGACAGCCGAGAAAGTCCGCTGCCGCAATCGGGTCAAGCTGCGCCGTCGGTTCGTCAAGCAGCAACAGCTGCGGCTGCATTGCCATAACCGCCGCCAAATTGACCAACTGCTTTTGACCGCCCGAGAGCGTCTGCACCTGCGCCTCAAACAAATTTTGAATACCGAAGAACGAAGCTGTTTCTGCAACGCGGCGGCGGATTTCGTCCCTCGGCAAGCCGAGATTTTCCAAACCGAATGACAATTCATGCCACACCTTGTCGGTGACGAGCTGGTTGTCGGGCGACTGCTGCACAAAGCCTATCCGCTCGCTCTGTTCGCGCGGCGAAAGTGCGGCAATCGGTTGTCCGTCTATCAAAATATCTCCGGACTGTATGCCGGCCGGTGTCAGCGCCGGTTTGAGATGGCGCAGCAGGGTGCTTTTTCCGCTGCCGGACAATCCGCAAAGCGTGACAAACGCACCGCTCTCCACCGAAAAAGAAATATCGCGGAGCACGTCCACACCCGTTTCGGGATAGCGAAAGGTTAGATTTTTGACCGTAACCGTTTCCATTTGACGTCCTCCCCGATATTCAATAACAGCGGCGTCAGCAACAGCGCCGCATATATACCATAAAAAACGAATGCCCACACGCCGCCTATTGCGCCCTTGACCGACGGATAGTAGCGAAACGGCAGCCTGCCGCAGAGCAGCAGCGCCGACAGGGCGGCGGCTTCGGTGAGCATAAGGGCGAGCAGCACCGCGTCCTTGGCATAAAAGCGAAACAGCGAAAAGGCAGTTCTGCCCTTTAGACCGTAGCCACGGCTCTTCATAGAGTCAGAGGTGTCCACCGCGTTCTCCATGGAGCGGCTCACCATAACCGAAAAGACGCGCACGCCTGCTTTGACGCGACCGACGAACGACTTGCCTGTGCCCTGCGACAGCTGCCGCTGCGCCGCCATTGTCTCCCTGAACTGTGCCGCAAAACACGGAACAAACCGCAGCGCCATGGACAGCAGCAGCCCCAGTGAGGGCGCGACTTTCCCAAATAAAAACACAATTTTGTCGGTCGTCATCACGCGGTTCAGGCTCATGCACCACAGCGCAACCGTGGCTATCAGCACCGCAGAGGCGATTCCGTAGAGCAAGGATTCGAGCGTGAGCGGATTGCCCCACGGAAAATAGGTCAGCACCGTGGCGCCGCGGTGGTTGAACAGCGGATTGACGAGGATAATGACCGCGGCGGCAGGCAGAATGAATTTTAATAATGCCGCGGTTTGCCTGCCGTTATAGAACAGCGCGGTGAGCAGCGCGCAGATCGCCGCGACAGCCAGACAAACCGGCTGCATCAAAAACATGCCAAAGCCGGTTGCCGCCGCAAAAAACACCAAATTCACCAGCGGATGGCGGTCGGAAAACGCGTCACGCATCTCACTCACCCGTCTGTGCGCCGTAGTCGCCGCCAATATCGCGCCCGAGATTGCAGGTGTAGAGCCACTCAATCACATCGCCGTCCTTGACAGCGTAGCGCGAGGAGCCGTAATTCGGAAACCAGCCGTTGACGCGGTACATCCAGCCCGAACCGGCGCCGCAGTCAAATTCGTACAGGTTGCCGATACCCTCGATATAGGCGGAATTATAAATAGGCGTGTTGGTGTACTCCATATGAATGTGCTGCTCACGGCACACGCGCGCAAGTATGTCAAACACGCTCTCACCCTCGTTAAAGGACAGGCTGAGCGGCGCCAAAATGACGCCGTCGTCGGGCAGCACCTCTTTTACGGAATCAGGCAGCGAATCCTTTTGCGCCAGCGCTGACACACAGGAGACAGAAAAGGTACAGGTGTGCTTTTCCGGTGTGATGGTCTGCTCCTGCGGCTCCTGTGGCTGCGGCTTGCCCTCGGGCACCGACTCGGTGCGATAGGCGTCAGTCGGCTTTGGCGCGGTCGTTGTTGCCTGCGGTTTGACGGTAACGGGCTGTTGCCGGGAAGCAGCTGCTGCCCTTGTCGTCGGCTGCGTCGCCGCCTGCGAGGTCGGCTGTGCAGCTGATGACGGTTGTGCGGCGGACGCGGCTGCGGACGCTGCGGGCGCTTTGGTCGCTGCCGGAGCAGTTGTCGTGGCAGCCGTGGTGGCAATAGTGGCGGTCTGCGGCGCAGGCGCACTGTTTAGACTGCCGCCTGTGACAAAGGCTATTGTCAGTCCTGCTGCGACTGCCAAAACACCAATCCATATCCATTTGTATTTGATAAAAAAGGCTTTCATCGCTCTCACCCTTTATTGCGCCAGCCGGCGTTGCAGCGCGGTCACGTCGCCAATGTCTACCCTGCCGTCATGGTTCAGGTCGGCAAGTCTCTGGTGCGGCGCGGAAAAGGCGGCAAATTCCGCCAAAAACCGCTGTACAGCCGTTGCGTCCTGAATCGACACCGCGCCGTCGCCGTCGCTGTCCGGCACTGCAAGGTTGCGGTTGTCCGTCATATCAAACAACGCGGTCTGTCCGCCTTGCAGGCGCTCATAGGCGACCATCGCGTAATAGACCTGTTCGGTGGACATCTGGTTATAGCCGCCGCCCAAGGTATGGGCAAAGCCGCCTTCTGCCGAAAACCGCAGCATACTGTCGGTCAGAGCGGCAAAACGCGCGTCCGCTCTTGCGTCAATTTGCAGTGCAGACAGCGCTGTGAGCACCTGTGCGCTGCTCTCGGGATTGTAATCCTCATAGGACGCGTAACCGCCGTCCTGTTGGTTTCCGGCAAGCCATGCAACGCCCCTGTCCACGGCGTCTTGAAGCGCACTGTCATAGGTGTGGTAAGGCGCCAGCGCCGTCAGCGCCATGCCGGTGATATCGGGATCGGAAATGTCGTCGCTCAGTCCCCATCCGCCGTCGGTGTGCTGTCGGTCTGACAACGTTTGCAGCATGCGCTCGCGCACCTTCAAGGGCATGGGATAGCCGCAGGAATCCAGTGCAATCAACGCCCAAATCACGCCGTTGACGCCCTGTCTGCCGACATAATCCATATCCGCAAACGGCGCGGTGAGGTCATAGCTCTCCACGCTTCTCGCGTCTACGCCCAGTGCGGAGAGTGCCAAAATGACGCGCGCGTTGTCGCTCGACTTTCGCGGATGGAGCCGGTTGGAGCCTGCGGCGGCAACCGCTGTTCGTGCCGCTTGGAGATAGGCTGCTTTTTGTTCTTCCGTGATAGCTCCGGCGCGTGACAGACCGATTGTCAGCCATTCGCCGCCGACAGAGCCGACCTGCGGCGTGAGCGTCCGCAAATGCGCCTGTGTGCTCTCTTTCTTTGACTGCCAATCGTCACTTCCTGCTCCAAAAACCGGCAGAGCGGAAACGAGGACGATCCACGCCGACAACAGCGCCGCCGTCAGCCTTTTTATCCGATTTTTCACGCGCTTCACCTCTTATTTTATACTCATCTCAGATAAGAATTGTCTATTATTTATTTGAGCTTTGCCTGCTCCAAGGCACGCGGCCACGGGCCGAGCTTTTGCTTGATAAAGCATACCGTTTCGCTGTCAAAGTCACTTTTGCGCGGCATTCTGCCCGTGCTGTCATACACCTGACGCAACAGCTGAACGGCGCGCTCGCGTTTGTTATCCTTTATTGTCATGATGCGATTTTTTCCGCAAGCATGCGCTGCATCGCGGTGCAGTCGTTGATTTTGACAGTACCGTCGCCGTCAGCGTCCGCAATGGCAGCCTGCGCCGGCGTCAGCTCGCAGAACTCCGCCAGAGCGCGCTGCAGAAGAGTGACGTCCTCAATATCCGGGCTGCCACTGAAATTCAAATCGCCCGTGACGGCTTTTTTGATGTTAAAGGTATAGACACTCTCCTCCGCGGTTCCGTCAAAGCTGTTCATAGACGGCCATGACGGATTGCCTACGCCGACGGTGAGCACATCGCCGTCCTTTACGGGAATATTTCTTCCTCCGCGGTAGTCGGAGCCTTCCAGCTCAGGTGTGTAGCCGTTCTTATAGAATCTGGTCTGGTAGTTCTTGTTCTCCGCTGACGCACGCACGGTGAGCTCGTCCTCATCCTGCGTGAGCCAAAGCGTATAGGTGTGCTCAGACGGAACAAACGCAGGCGCAAGCTCTGTGGCGCTGCTGCTGTCAACTGCAAAGGACTCCGACAGAGCGGTGTTGAAGTTGCCGTAAATACCGCCGACGTCCGAACCCCAAGCGCAGGAATAGACCACGGTGATTTCGTCGCCTGCCTGCAGACCGCCGTTTTCGAGCGTATAGTCCGGGGTACCGGACGAGGTAAACCAGTTGTTGAGCATAGCCATCCAGCCGCCGCTGCCGTTGTTGGCGTACTCAGACAGGTTGTTGACAGAGGAAATATAGCCATACGGCGACACAGTATACGCATAGCCGCTCTCGGTAATGGCGCGTTCAATCACGGATTCCATCGAATCGCCTGCTTGCAGGGTCACTTCCCTGTCGAGCAGCTGTCCCTCCCAGGGCGCGCCGTCCTTTGCCGCAAAGCGGTCGTTGCTCACGGTCACATGCACCGTGTTCTTCTCAACAGCGCCTGCCGCAAAAACAGTGCCGGTCGTCAGCAACGCTGCCGCCATGATAACAGATAATCCTTTTTTCATCATAAATGCCTCCAAAATAAAAAATGCTTTTCTATAAAGAAAAGCACAACACAACAAACCGCAGAGGCTGCGGCTGTTTTTTGGCTGTGCTTCTTCTTGTCCAAGAATACAAATCCAAGCCCTTGCGGAAGTAACCCGACTCGCTTGCACACACGGTAATGACAGTTGCTGCGGATTCGCACCGCATTCCCTATTACCTGCCCGAAATGGACAGAACGCAAAGGCTGTTATTCAATTAGATGTATTATACCACAGTTTGCGCGCCGCGTCAATGACGGCGTTTGAACTTGTCAAAGGGCAGCTGCACAAAGATAACCGCCGCAAACATAATCACACAGCCGAGCACCTGCAACGCCGTCATGCTCTGATCCTGTGTGAGCAGACCGAGCGAATAGGCAGCGGCGCCTGCCACAGCGGACACGACGGATTCCATGCTCATAATCATGGCGGCAATAGAGGGATTGAAGCCGCGCTGACCGAGAATTTGCAGGGTGTAGGCGACGCCGCTGGACATGATGCCCATATACAAAACCGGAATCAGGCAGTCGCTGAGCTGCGCCGGGGTCGGGTGCTCAAAAATCAGCGCCGGAATGCCGGTCGCTGCGGAGGCGACGAAGAATTGCAGGCACGAGAGCAGCACGCCGTTGGTGCGCGGTGAAAAATAGTCGATTATCATAATGTGGAAGGTGAACACGATAGCGCAGAGCAGCACCAGAAAATCACCCGGAGAGAGCGAAAAGCTGTCGGTGATACAGAGCAAATACATGCCGAACACCGCAGCTGCCGCACCTATCCACACGGTAAAATGACATTTTCTACCGAGGAATAAGCCGAAAATCGGCGTGAGAATAATATAGAGCGCCGTGATAAAGCCTGCCTTGCCGACGGTGGTGGTTTTCATGCCGAGCTGCTGCAACACAGTGGCGCCGCCCAGTGCCAAGCCGCAGAGAATGCCGCCGATGACGGTCAGCCTGACGGGAACCTGCTTGACAGGGATTTCGCCGCTGTCCGCCAAAAAGTGCGGATGCCGCGCCTTGAGAAGCACAATCGGCACCAACACCAGACCGCCGAGCAAATAGCGAACAGACGTGAACGAAAACGCACCCATGTGGTCGTTTCCCATCGACTGGAACACGAATGCCACGCCCCAGATGAGCGCCGTCAGCGCGAGATAGAAAACATTGCGAAAATGGCTGGATTTTGTCATAGTTACACCTCTTTTGCACCATGCTATTGTATCACGGCGCGCCCTTTATTGCAAGTTTTTTTCACAAAAAAAACAGCCGCCGCATAGGCTGTTGGTGAGGATTCGGAGATGATAGCATGAAACGCAGCTGTTTATTAAGCGAGCTGCCGCCGCATATGACGGCGGTGATTGTGCGCCTCAACCGCAGCGACGCACTCGGCAGGCGACTGACCGACTTAGGTGTAACAGAGGGCGAACGGATTACGGCGGAGTTCAGAAGTCCGTTTGGCGACCCAACCGCCTACCGCGTCAAGGGCTGCTTGCTGGCGCTGCGCAAAAGAGACTGCAGCTCGGTGGAGGTGGCGTATGAGTGAATTTAAGATAGCGCTCGCCGGCAACCCCAATGTCGGCAAGAGCACGGTATTTAACGCCCTGACTGGGCTGCGGCAGCACACCGGCAACTGGACGGGAAAGACGGTGGAGCTATGCCGCGGCGCCTATTCCTATCAAGGGAACAGCTTCACCCTCACCGATTTGCCGGGCACCTACTCGCTAAAGTCCTATTCGCAGGAGGAAGCGGTAGCGGCTCGCGCACTGGAGAAAACCAGCTATGACTGCGTGATACTCGTGCTCGACGCAGGCGCCCTGGAGCGCAATCTCGGCTTGGCACTGGAGGTACTCTGCATCGCGCCGCACGCGGTCGTTTGTCTGAATCTGAGCGACGAAGCACGCGAAAAGGGCTTGGAAATCAACCACAAGGAGCTGTCGCGGTTATTGCAGGTGCCGGTCATTCCCTGCTGCGCACGCAAAAAGCAAGGGCTGCAGGCTCTGTCGGCAGCGGTGCTGGCGGTTTGCCGGCACCCGAAGCAGGTCAACAGCTTCTATCAAAAATTTGATGGTGCGGACAGCGCTTCCGCCGTTGTGCTGCGCGGCGCCTGCAAAACCATTGCCGCACACTGTGTTCGGCGGCTGCGCGATGACCGCAAGTCCCTGCGCGACCGCCGCATTGACAAACTCGTCACCTCCAAGGCGACCGGCATTCCGCTCATGCTCGTTCTCTGCGGCGTGCTGTTTTGGCTGACGGCTGTCGGTGCGAATGTGCCGAGTGAGTTGCTGAGCCGTTTTTTTGAATCGTTAAAGGGAGAGTTGTCGGCGCTTTGTGAGAAGGCTGCCATGCCAAAATTCCTGTATGGAATATTAATCGACGGCGTTTACACCACGCTGAGCTGGGTGGTAGCGGTTATGCTGCCGCCGATGGCAATCTTCTTTCCGCTGTTCTCGCTGATGGAGGATTCGGGCTATCTGCCGCGCATTGCGTTTAATCTCGACCGCTTTTTTGCCAAATGCGGCGCGCACGGAAAACAGAGTCTGTGCATGATGATGGGAATCGGCTGCAACGCCTGCGGTGTGACCGGCTGCCGCATTATCGAAAACAAACGCGAGCGGTTGATTGCCGTGCTCACCAATAACTTTATGCCGTGCAACGGACGGCTGCCGATTTTGATTGCGCTGATTTCAATCTTCTTTGCCGGTGCGTCGCTGGGCTTGCTCGCATCGCTCAAGGTGGCGGCAATTTTGGTAGTAATTCTTGCCTGCTGTGTCGGGGTGACGCTCGGCGTTTCGAAGCTGCTGTCGGTTTGGCTGCGAAAGGAGCAGACCTCGGGCTTTATGCTTGAGCTGCCTCCCTACCGCCGTCCGCCGATTGTCAAGACGCTGACGCGCTCGTTTCTCGACCGGACACTGCGCGTGCTGGGCAGAGCCGCAGCGGTGGCGGCGCCTGCCGGAGCGGTTATCTGGCTGTTCGCCAACATCAAAATCGGCGGTGTGCCGATGCTGCGTATCTGCACGGATTTTCTTGACCCGTTCGGAAGATTTCTCGGACTGGACGGCGTCATTCTGATGGCGCTGCTGCTCGGCTTTCCGGCGAACGAAACCGTGATTCCTCTCATCATCATGGGCTACACGGCAAACGGCGTCATGACCGATTTTACCGGCTACGGCGAGCTGGCAGCGCTGTTGACGCAAAACGGCTGGACGGCGGCGACGGCGGTCTGCATGATTATCATCACCGTTCTGCATTTTCCCTGTTCAACCACCTGTCTGACCGTCAAAAATGAGACCGGCAGCCTGAAATGGACGCTGTTGTCCATGGCGATTCCGACTGTCTGCGGCGTAGTCTGCTGCGCGGTGACGTCGCATATCATGCAGTTATTTCTATAAACAAAAAACGGCAAGCGTTGAGGCTGAATCCGAAAAGGATGTTTTCAGTTTAAGGCGGTGCCCTATGTGCGGGGCTGTCGCACTAAGCCCTAACAAAAAGAAAAAGGAGCTGTGAAAAAACAACACCCCAAAAACAGACAGGCACATAACCGAAA
>CAMJOD010000039.1 GCA_946407465.1 uncultured Clostridia bacterium | reverse complement strand
TTAGTCGAAGAATTTTCTGTGGATGGCGCGAACGGCTTTGTCGGCGTCGTTGATGTCAATCAGGACGGAAACCTTGATTTCGCTGGTGGAAATCATCTGAATGTTAATCTGTGCATCATAGAGCGCCTCAAACATCTTGGTGGCAACGCCTGCGTGGCTCTCCATGCCTGCGCCGACGATGGAAATCTTGGCAACTTCGTCGTCATAGAGCACTTCCTTGGCGCCGTGGCTCACCATGTAATCCTCGAGAGCGGCAACCGCTTCTTTGCCTCTGGACTTGGCAACCGTAAAGCTGATGTCCTTTTTGCCGTCGTGACCAATGGACTGGAGGATGATGTCAACGTTGATGTCCTTGGCGGACAGCTTGGAGAACATCTTGAACGCGATACCCGGAATGTTGGGCACGCCCATCACCGAAATTCTTGCTACGTCTGTATCCTTCGCAACACCGCTGATTAACATTTTTTCCATTTTTGTTTTCTCCTTTACAATTGTACCCGGGGCTTTGGCAAGACTGGAAAGCACCTCAAGCTCGATGTTATATTTTTTCGCCATTTCCACGGAACGGTTGTTGAGCACCTGTGCGCCCAGCGTAGCCAGCTCCAGCATTTCGTCATAAGAAATCTCGGGAAGCTTGCGCGCGTTCTCGACCTTGCGCGGATCTGCGGTATAAACACCCTCTACGTCTGTGTAAATCTGACAGAGATCCGCGTGCATTGCCGCTGCAATTGCCACCGCGCTGGTGTCGGAGCCGCCTCTGCCGAGCGTGGTGATGTCGCCGCGGCGCGAGATTCCCTGAAAGCCTGCCACAACCACAATGTTGTGCTTGTCGAGTGCATCGCGGATTCTCTCTGTGTTCACTCTTTTGATTCTCGCGCTGGTGTGTGCGGACGAGGTCTCAAAGCCTGCCTGCCAGCCGAGCAGAGAGGTGGCGTGATAGCCGAGCTTTTCAATCGCCATTGCCAGCAACGCAATGGAAATCTGCTCGCCTGCCGCCAGCAGCATGTCCTTTTCTCTTCTGGATGCCTTGGGATTGATTTCCTCCGCCTTCGCAATCAGGTCGTCGGTGGTGTCGCCCTGCGCGGAAACAACAACCACAACGTCGTTGCCCTTGGCGAAGGTGTCGGTGACGATTTTTGCCACGTTCATCACGCGCTCAGCGTCGCGCACCGAGGTTCCTCCGAATTTCTGTACGATTAAACTCATGTGCTTTTACTCCTTTGTCTATAGATACAATGTGTCAGGACAGGACACGCCTGCACCGTATACTATTATATACTATTAATATATACTATGCAGAGCTGCGCCCAAAGGCGATTAATCAGTGCTTTCTTAAATGTCGCCGATGCGGATGCCTGACAGCACCTGAATGCCTTCGGCTTCGAGCGCCTGACACTTGCTTTCAAACTCGCGGTAGGACATTTCGCCGGTCAAAACGCCCAGCTCGTTGTCGCCGGAAACGGTGGTGATTTCACCGAATACCTTTTCTGCCTTGGCAACAGCGTCGTCGCCGGTCAGGCGGACAAACATTGCCGAAACGGAGTCGCGCCAGTCGATGATGTTGCTGCCGTCGCCGTCCGCCCAGAACAGGAAGCGTCTTGCCTTGAGGTGCTTGCAGCAGTCCACAATGTCCGCCACGACAGCGCTTGCGGTGGGCAGCTTGCCTGCGCCCTTGCCGTAAAACACCACGTCGCCGGTGCAGTCGCCGCGCACCATAATGCCGTTAAATTCGTTGTCAATATTGGAAAGCTGGCTCTTGAAGGGCACCAGCATGGGAGCGGTGATGATGTCGATTTTTCCGTCATCGAGTTTTTTGACCCTGCCAATCAGCTTGATGACATAGCCAAACGCCTCCGCCATGTTCACATCCTCGAGCGTGATGGAGGTGATACCCTCGGTATGTACGCTCTCGGGATAGACGTGTCTGCCATAAGCGAGAGAAGCGAGAATACAAATCTTGCGGCATGCGTCGTGTCCCTCAATGTCGGCAGCCGGATTGCGCTCGGCAAAGCCCAAATCCTGCGCGAGCTTGAGCGCGTCGGCAAAGGTCATGCCGTCCTGAATCATCTTGGTGAGAATAAAGTTGGTGGTTCCGTTGAGAATACCGGCGACCTCGCCGACCTTGTTGGCGACAAGGCACTGATTCATCGGACGGATAATCGGAATACCGCCGCCGACGCTCGCCTCAAACATAAAGTTTACGTTTTCTTCCTTGGCAATCGCGAGCAGCTCGGCGCCGTGAGCGGCAACCAGCTCCTTGTTGGAGGTGACAACGCTCTTGCCTGCCTTGAGGCAGCGCTTGACAAAATCATATGCCGGACGCAGACCGCCCATCACCTCGGCGACCACGCGGATTTCGCGGTCGTTGATGATTTCTTCAAAATCCTTGGTGAACCTGTCGGCAATCGGACTGTCGGGAAACTCTCTCAAATCCAGAATTTTTTTGATATAGATTTCCTCACCGAGCCCTGCAAACAGCTTTTGCTTGTGCGTCAGAAGGATTTCGGCAACGCCAGAGCCGACAACTCCGTGTCCCATAATTGCTACTGATACCATATTTACCTTACCTTTCCAAACAGTGTTTGGCGGCAGGGAAGAGCTTCCCACGCCGTCAAACCACTGATGTTATCATCTTTTTGCTAACATATCACGAATAATAGAATAATCTCCGCTATCCGACAACAGCCTCGCCGTTGCCGCCGCCTGCTTCACCGCCGGCTACTTCACCGCCGCCTGCGTCATAACCGCCTGCGCCGCCTGCGCCGCCTGCGTCGTAGCCGCCTGCGCCGCCGCCTGCATCATAACCGCCTGCGCCGCCTGCATCATAACCGCCTGCACCGCCGCCCGCGTTGTAGCCGCCTGCGTCATAACCGCCGTTTTGCTGATAGGAATCGTTGTTATTGTTGCCGCGGTTGCTGTAATCATCCTCGTCGTCGTAGTTGCCTCTGCCGTAGTAGTCGTAATCGTCGTCATAATACGATTCGCCGTAGGCAGGCAGGTTATCCTTGACGTAGTAGCCGACATATTTGCCCGACGGATTGTCGGTGGAAATTATCAAGCCCGAATACGGATTGTAGGACGCCGCAATCACGTTGGGCGATAGGCTGTAGTTCTTTTGCTTTTTGCCCTCCAAATACTTTGTCATCACGTTTTTGAAGAATTTGGCGGAGCGTGTGGTGTCGTTGATGGTTTCGGGAACGTCAAAGCCCGTCCACGTCGCCATGACCGCATAGGGCGACATGCCGCAGAACCAGCAGTCCTTGTCATCGTTGGTGGTACCGGTCTTGCCGACGATGTCCCAGTCGTCAATCTGCGCATACATCGCGCGTGTGTGCTGGGAGTTGGTGACGTTGTAGTGCAGCAGACGGTTCATAATCGTCGCTGTCTCGGGAGAATAAGCCTGCTTGGGCACCTTGTCGCGGTTGTCGATAATCACGTTGCCCTCACTGTCGGTGACGTAGTAGTAGGTGTAGGGCTCATAGTAGAGACCGCCGTTGCCCATGTAGGCAAAGCCGGCTGCCATCTCGCGCACGCTGACGCCGCCGACCATACCGCCGATGGACAGGGAACCGATCTGGTAGGAGTCCTCCTCGCTGAGCTTTTTGAAGCCCATCTTGGTGGTCGCCTGCTCATAGGCGACGTTCGGACCGCCGATCATCTTCATTACCTGCACAGCCGTGGCATTGGAGGAATACTCAATCGCGTCGGGCAGGAGCATTTCGCCGAAATAGGAGCCGTAGGCGTTGCGCGGACCGGAAATTTTCTGTCCGTCGGCGCCGGTTTCGTAGTCGTCCAGCGGTTCGTCAAGCACCTCGGAGGAGAAGTAGAGCTGCTGCTTTTCGATGGCAATCGGATAAACAAGCACCGGCTTGATGGAGGAACCGGGCTGCAGTGCCGAGTGAGTCGCTCTGTCCCAGTCGAGAGGACCGGTCTTGCGCTGCGAGCTGCCGACGGTGGCGATGACTCTGCCGTCAAAGTCCATCAGCACGGAGCCGATTTGAATCTCGGGGTCCTCGCCGCGGTCCATGTTGAGCGCCGCTTCTTCGATATAGTCCTGCATTTTTTCGTCCATCGCGCTGTAAATGCTCAGACCCTCGGTGTAGATTTTCTCACTCGCCGCGCCGTCGCTGATGTTGTACAGCTTGGCGAGGTCGGCGCGCAGGTCATAAATCATCTGGTTGTAGTACCAGTTCTGCACCTTTTCTTCGGTTTCTTCGTCGTCCTCGTCGTAGTTGGTCGTGACGCCCACAAAGGTCATCTTCTTGGATTCGGCGAGCGCCGCGTTCAGCTCATCCTGAGAAATCTTGCCCTGGTCATACATCTCATAGAGAATGTTTTCGCGGCGGCGGTTGTTGTTTTCGGGATAGAGCAGCGGATTCCAGTAGGACGGGTTCTGCGTGATACCGGCAATCGCCGCGCACTCCGCCAGCGAGCAGTCGCGTATGCTTTTGCCAAAGTACAGCTGCGCCGCCGCCTCAACGCCCTGACAGTTGTTGCCGTAGTTGACGACGTTGAGATACGCCTCCAAAATCTGTTCCTTGGTGTATTCCTGCTCCAGCTTGAGCGCCTTGCAGATTTCGCGCAGCTTTCGGGTGATGGACACCTCGTTGTCGTCGGTGATGTTCTTAATCAGCTGCTGGGTGATGGTGGAGCCGCCGTAGGAGCCGCTGCCGCCGACAAGCGAGCCGACAGCGGAGATGGTTCTTGTCCAGTCAACGCCGTTGTGGTCATAAAAGCGCTTGTCCTCAATGGTGACCTGAGCGTCCTTCATATACTGCGGAATTTCGGCGAAGTCCACCCAAATACGGTTTTCCACATCATAGAGCTTTTGGCGCTCGGTAAACTTGCCGGAGTCCGCGTCCATCACGAAAATACGGCTGGTTTGGTTCAGGGACTTTGCCTTGAGGTCAATACCGGTCGGCTCGGAGGCGAGATGGAAGATGTAGATGCCGAGAGAAACCAGCGTGATTATGCCTGCCACACAGCAGACAACAAACGCCGTCAGCATCACCTTGCCGAAAACTTTGAAGAACCGCTTTACACCGCTCTGGGTTCCTTCCTCGGCTGCCGGAATTTCGAGGTTTTTATCAGTGTAGTTACTGATGTCTGTTTCACGTTTTTTGCGCATATTAACTCCTTTTTGGTTCAACAAATAATTAATAAACACATTTAAGCCTATTATACCACTTTACTGAAAAAAAATAAATAACTTATTCAAATTTTTTGATAGAAAAATATTAAATCCCTTCGCCTAATTTTATGAAAAAGGGTGAATCCTGGCTTATCGGCGGAATGGTTTTGCCTGCAAAATGCAAAAAATTTGTCCGCGGCGGCGTATTTTCCGAAAAAAACAGCCGATACTAACCAAAAACCAACCGGAAGGACGACAGAGATGAAAAAACTGATTGCAATCACCGGCGTCATTTTGATTTCCTGCGTGTGCGCAGGCAGCCTTTGGGCGCCGTCAGCCGCTTCCGCACAGCCGCAGACGACCGGCGTGCAGGAGAAAACCGAGCCGGGCGGCTACAAAATCGCCGACAGCGGCGGTCATGTGGCGGTGTTTTATGCGGACGCGCCGCTGCTCACCACCGACACGCTCACCGATTCGCTTCCGCATGCCGACGCCAAGCGCGTGCGCGAGGGTATTCCGGCAAAGACCAGAAAAGAAATCGAAAAGCTGCTCGAGGATTTTTGCAGCTGAAAAGCAAACGCGTGCGCCCGTACGGCGGAAGGACAGGGCGCACGGCGTTTTTTTATTGCGGTTTTTGCCGGTGAAGGGCGGAATCCGCTTATTTTATAAGTTGACATTTTTTACAAAGTGCGGTATGATAATAACGATAATGTCTTAGTGCGCTAATTTTACGCTACTATAGGTTATTTTTTGCGAAATATAATAAATTTGTGCGTTATCAAATCAAAGGAGAATGTACATATGATTTCAACTGTTATCGACCGGGCGCTCGGCTTGGAGTTTCCGATTTTTCAGGGTGGCATGGCTTGGGTAGCCGATGCCTCGCTGGCGGCAGGTGTGTCCAACGCAGGCGGTCTGGGCATCATCGCCGCGATGAATTCCAACGGCGAACAGCTCAGAGCCGAAATAAAAAAATGCAAGGAGCTGACAGACAAGCCGTTCGGCGTGAATGTTATGCTGATGAGTCCCTTTGCCGACGAGGTGGCGGACGTTGTGGCGGAGGAGAAGATTCCCGTCGTGACTACCGGCGCAGGTAACCCGGGCAAATATATGGAAAAATGGCTGGCGGCCGACATCAAGGTCATTCCGGTAGTGCCCTCCGTAGCGCTGGCGCGCAGGATGGAAAAGCTCGGCGCGTTTGCGCTGATTGCCGAGGGCGGCGAGAGCGGCGGTCACGTCGGCGAGCTGACAACCATGGCGCTGGTGCCGCAGGTGGTTGACGCGGTCAAGATTCCCGTCATCGCGGCAGGCGGCATTGCGGACGGCAGACAGGTCGCGGCGGCGTTTATGCTCGGCGCGGTCGGCGTGCAGGTCGGCACACGCTTTTTGGTTGCCAAGGAATGCACCATCGCGCAGGCGTACAAGGACAAGGTGCTCAAGGCAAAGGATATCGACTCGGTTGTCACCGGCAAGCGTCTGGGACATCCGGTGCGCTCTATCCGCAATCAGTTTACCAGAGAATATGCCAAGGCGGAATACGACGCCTCCTCGGTTTCGGACGAGGAGCTCGAGAAGATGGCGTCGGGTGTGCTGCGTATGGCGGCGCGCGAGGGCGACGTCAAAAACGGCTGCGTGCTTGCCGGACAGGTTGCGTCCATGGTAACGCGCGAGCAGACGGCAAGAGAAATCATCACCGAGATGTTCGGCGAAGCCGAGGCGGTACTGAACGGAGCGACAAAATGGGTAAAATAGCATTTGTGTTTTCGGGACAGGGTGCCCAGTACAGCGGCATGGGCAAGGCGCTCTATGCGTCCTCACCTGCCGCAAAAGCGGTATTTGACATGGCGGACAGCATTCGCCCGGGCACCTCAAAGCAGTGCTTCGAGGGCAGCATGGAGGAGCTGACGCAGACCGTCAACACCCAGCCCTGCGTGTTTGCGGTCGATTTGGCGGCGGCGCGTGCACTGGCGGAGCGCGGCGTGCAGCCCGACTGTGTGGCAGGCTTTTCGCTCGGCGAAATCGCGGCGCTCGCGTTTGCCGGCGTGCTCTCCGACGAGGAGGCGTTTCGCCTTGTCTGCAAAAGAGGCGAGCTGATGGACAAGGCGGCGAGGGAGAACCCCGGCGCCATGGTCGCAGTGCTCAAAATCACACCCGGGCAGACGGAGGAAATCTGTCACCGCTACGAAAAGACTTATCCGGTCAACTATAACTCACCGGCACAGACCGTCGTCGCCACCACCACCGAAAACGCGGAGGCGTTTTGTCTGGCTGTCAAGGCGGTCGGCGGCAAAGCCAAGGTGCTGCCCGTCAGCGGCGCGTTCCACTCGCCGTTTATGGCGGACGCGGCGGCAGGCTTGGCGGAATATATGCAAAGCATCACCTTTAACGAGCCAAAAATCACCATCTATTCCGACTACACAGCCCAACCCTATGCAGGCGACTACAAGGAGCTTGTGCGCGCGCAGGTCGAGAATCCGGTGAGGTGGCAAACGCTGATGGAAAACATGCAGGCGGCAGGCGTGGACACGGTAATAGAAACCGGCGTAGGCAAAACCCTGCAAAACCTCTGCAAGCGCACCTTCAGCGACATCAAGTCCTATAAGGCGGAGACGCCCGAGGACTTTGAGGTAATTCTTAATGCTTAATGCGTAATGCATAATTTGTTTATATTCATGCGCAAGGCTTCATTTTCATAAAATTCCAAATTCCAAATTAAACAAAACGAGGTAAATATAATGGATTTTAAAAATAAAACAGCGGTCGTCACCGGCGGCTCTCGCGGCATCGGGCTGGCAATCGCCAAAAAGCTTGCCGAGGGCGGCGCGAATATTGCGATTTTGTATGTCGGCGACGAAGCCGAGGGCAGCAACGCGGTCGCGGAGCTGGCTCCCTTCGGTGTCAAAACGGCGGCGTATTTTTGCGACGTCTCCGACTTTGAGGCCTCCAAAAAGGTGGTCGAGACGGTTATCGCGGACTTCGGCGGTATTGATATGCTGATTAACAACGCCGGTATCACGCGCGACAAGCTGGTGCTCAACATGGACGAAAAGGATTTTGACGCGGTTATCGGCGTCAACCTCAAGGGCACCTTTAATATGATAAAGCACACCTACAAGCATTTCATGAAAAAGCGTGCCGGCAGAATTGTCAGCACCTCCTCCATTGTCGGCTTGATCGGCAACGCCGGACAGGCAAACTACGCCGCGTCCAAGGCGGGCATCATCGGTCTCACCAAGTCGGTAGCGCGCGAGCTTGCCGGCAGGGGCGTCACGGTCAACGCGGTTGCGCCGGGCTACATCGGCACCGACATGACAAACGTCCTGCCCGAAAAGGTCAAGGAGACCATGAAGGCGCAGATTCCGGCAAAGCGCATCGGTACGCCCGAGGACGTCGCCAATGTGGTGGCGTTCCTCTGCTCCGACGAGGCGGCATATGTGACCGGCGAGGTTATCCGCGTAGACGGCGGCTTGGCGATTTGACGCACAGCCGCACGATTTTTGACAGGAAGTGACAATATGAGCAGACGAGTAGTAATCACAGGCTTGGGCGCCGTCAGCCCACTCGGCAACGACGTGCCGACCATGTGGAAAAATATGGTGGACGGCGTGTGCGGCATTGACGAAATCACCGCCTTTGACACCTCTGATTTGAAGGTACATATCGCCGGTACGGTCAAGGGCTTTCAGCCTGAGCTGTACTTTGAAAAGAGAGAAGCCAAAAAGCTCGACATCTACTGCCAGTACGCCATGGCGGCGGCACAGCAGGCGGTGGACGACAGCGGCATTCTCGGACATATTGACGAAAACCGCTTCGGCGTCTATATCGGCGCCGGTATCGGCGGACTGCAAACCTTTGTGGACAACACCGTCGGTTTTGACCACGGCGGTCCGCGCAAGGTCAGCCCGTTCTTTATTCCCATGATGATCGGCAACATCGCCACCGGCAACGTCGCCATCCGCTTTAACGCCAAGGGCGTCAGCCTTTCGGTGATGAGTGCCTGCGCCACCGGCACCAATTCCATCGGCGAGGCGTTCCACGCGGTCAAGGACGGCTATGCGGACGCGATTATTGCAGGCGGTGCGGAAGCGGTTGTCGCCAGACTGACGATAGCAGGCTTCCAGAACATGAAGGCGCTGTCCGTCAATCCCGACCCCAAAACCGCTTCGCGTCCGTTTGACAAGGACAGAAACGGCTTTGTTATGGGCGAGGGCGCCGGTATGCTGGTTTTGGAGGAATATGAGCACGCCAAGGCGCGCGGCGCGAAGATTTATGCGGAATTTGCCGGCTACGGCAACACCTGCGACGCGCACCATGTCACCGCGCCCGATCCCGAGGGCGCAGGACTTGCCAGAGCGATTGAAATTGCCTTTGACGAGGCGCAGGTTGCCGACGACGCCGAAATCTACATCAACGCGCACGGCACCGGCACCCATCTCAACGACCTCACCGAGACCATGGCAATCAAAAAGGCGCTCGGACAGCAGGCGTACAGCGCGAGCATCAGCTCCACCAAATCCATGACCGGACACATGCTCGGCGCAACCGGCGCGATTGAGGCGATTGCGGCAGTCAAGGCAATTGAGGACGGAATCATTCCGCCCACCATCAACCTCGACGAGCCGGACGAGGGTCTTGACCTCGACTATACACCCAAAACCGCCAAAAAGCGCGCCGTCAACGTTGCCGCTTCCACCAATCTCGGCTTCGGCGGTCACGACGCGTGCGTGGTATTTAAAAAGATTTAACAAGGAGACCAGACTATCCATGATAGATATTGCAACCCTCAAGGAATATATCAAGGTGTTGGAGGACAGCTCGCTCCAGGTGATGGAGCTGTCGGACGGCACCGACACCATTCATCTTGAAAAGCCCTATGCAGGCGCGGTTGTCTCTCAGCCTGTGACGGTCGTTCCCGAAAGCGACGGTCCCACCGCGGCAGTCAGCCTGCCCAAGGACGCCGAAGCAGCAGGAAAAACCATCAACGCGCCCATTGTCGGTGTGTTCTATGCCGCGCCCTCTCCCGACAGCAATCCCTATGTGTCGGTCGGTCAGCGCGTCAGCAAGGGCGATACCGTCTGCATCATCGAGGCCATGAAGTGCATGAACGAGATTCAGGCGGAGGCCGACGGCGTCATCACTGCCGTCCTCGCCACTAACGGCGAGCTGGTGGAATACGATCAGCCGTTGTTCCGCGTACAGTAAATTATATTTTGTTATTGCTTAGTGTTTGCTTGCGGCGTGCTGCCGCTTTGACATAAGGAGAAGCTATGAATCAGGAAGAAATTATGAAAATCCTGCCGCACCGCGACAATATGCTGCTGGTTGAGTCGTCCGAAAAGCTCGACGAAAACACCGCAAAGGGCAGCTACACCGTCAGGGGCGACGAGTTCTTTTTGCAGGGACATTTTCCGGGCAATCCGGTTGTGCCGGGCGTGATTCTCTGCGAGATGATGGGACAGGCAAGCTGCTGCCTGCTCGCCGACAAGGTGAGCGACTGCACGCCCTACTTTACCAAAATGGACAAGGTGAAGTTCAAAAATCCCGTCAAGCCCGGCGACACCCTCGAGAGCGTCTGCACCCTCACCAAAAACCGCGGCGCGTTCTATTTTATCGACGCCAAGGGCTATGTGGACGGCAAGCTGTGCGTCAGCGCGGAGCTGTCGTTTGCGCTGGTGCCCAACACCGACTAACCGACTTGTTACTGTGACAGAATCACTTTTGGATGTGATATTATGTTTTCAAAAATTTTGATTGCCAACCGCGGCGAAATCGCCGTTCGCATCATCCGCGCCTGCCGCGAGATGGGCATTTCCACCGTTGCCATCTACTCCAAGGCGGACAAGGACGCCATGCACGTGCAGCTGGCGGACGAGAGCTACTGTGTCGGCGGCAACCGCGTGGCGGACAGCTATCTCAATATTCCTGCCATTCTCACCGTCGCGGTGGAAAGCGGTGCGCAGGCGATTCATCCGGGCTACGGTCTGCTGAGCGAAAACGCCAAGTTTGTATCGCTTTGTGAGCAATGCAATATCAATTTTATCGGTCCCAGCTCGGACATGATAGCCATGCTCGGCGACAAGGACATGGCGCGCAAGACCATGCGCGCGGCAGGCGTGCCGGTCACGCCCGGCTGCGACGTGGTGGAGGACTTGGCGACAGCCGAGAAGGAAGCGGAAAAAATCGGTTTTCCGCTGCTCATCAAGGCGCGTTCCGGCGGCGGCGGCAAGGGTATTCGCCGCGTAGATGTGCCGGAGCAGTTTGAGGAGGCGTTTTTGTCCGCGCGTGCCGAGGCAAAGGCGGCTTTTGGCGACGGCGCCTGCTACATAGAAAAATTCATTCATCCCGTCAAGCATATCGAAATGCAGCTCCTCTGCGACAAATACGACAATATCATCTGTCTCGGCGAGCGCGAATGCAGCGTGCAGCGCAAGAACCAGAAGATGATTGAGGAGAGTCCCAGTCCGGCGCTCGACGAAAAAACGCGCAAGAAGATGATGATTGCGGCGGTCAAGGCGGCAAAGGCGGTACACTACGTCAACGCCGGTACCGTGGAGTTTTTGCTCGACCACGATAACAACTTCTACTTCATGGAGATGAACACGCGTTTGCAGGTGGAGCACGGCGTCACCGAGATGGTGACGGGTCTGGACATTGTGCAATGGCAGATTCGCATTGCCGCCGGCGCGCGTCTCACACGCACGCAGGACAGCATCTTCACCCACGGAAACGTCATTGAGTGCCGTATCAACGCCGAAAATCCCGACAAGGGCTTCCGTCCGAGCTGCGGCAAAATCAAGCGGCTCCACACACCCGGCGGCTCGTTTGTCCGCTTTGACACGGCGATTTATCAGGACTATGTGGTGCCGCCGTTTTACGATTCCATGATTGGCAAGCTGATTGTGCAGGCACGCAGCCGCGCCGAGGCAATCCGAAAAATGAAGATGGCGCTCTCGGAGCTGACCATCGACGGCATCGACATCAACCGCGACATTCTCGCCGAAATTCTCTCCGACGACCGTTTTGTCAGCGGTGAATACACCACCGACTTTATGACCGAGTTTGAAGAGGAACGGCGGAAGGAGAGCTGAGGGTGGAGTTTCGGTCTGGACGGAGAGAGCGGTTTCATTCTTAATTTGTAGTGCGTAATGCGAAATCGAGTGAGAGGAACGGCTGTGCGGCTTTGGCTGTTTTACTTGACAGTGCAGTGGCGAACCCGCGTGTTCGCCAATCCTCGTTTTCATCTCTCACCTATCTGTTACCAAAATAATTGATTTCCTATCCGGGCGCACACACGGGTGCGCCCCTACACATAATACTACAATGCACTGCCTAAAACGCATGTCGCTATTGCTTTTCACAACGCGGCTATGGCGGTCATCTCTCTGTCTAACGTTCGATTCGCGTATTGCCGGCACGGCAGTGCAAATTCCACATTTCAAATTGATTAAGAAGGTTTCATTATGGATTTTTTTGCCTTTGTAAAACCGAAAAATGAGCTGGAGTCCGCTCCCGACGCCAAGCAGAATGTGCCCTTTATTCCGGAGGAAATGTGGGTCAAGTGCCCCCGGTGCAACACCCTGCTGCTCACGACGGATATGGAAGAAAACCTTAATGTCTGCACGCACTGCGGTCATCATTTCCGCATGAATGTCAAGCAGCGGATTGCGCTGTTTGCCGACGCAGACACCTTTGTTGAGCGCGACGGCGGCATGACGAGCATCAATATTCTCGATTTTCCGGGCTATGACCAAAAGCTCGAAAAGGCAAGGCGGAGCGGCACCGAATCCGTTATCTGCGGCGAGTGCCTTATCGGCGGCGTCAGAACCGTTCTCTGCGTAATGGACGCAGGCTTTATGATGGGCAGCATGGGCACCGTCACCGGTGAAAAAATCACCCGCGCCTTTGAATTTGCCACCGAGAAGCGCCTGCCGGTCGTTGTCTGCTCGGTTTCGGGCGGCGCGCGTATGCAGGAGGGTATTCTGTCCCTGATGCAGATGGCAAAAACCTCCGGCGCCGTCAAGCGCCACAGCGACGCGGGACTTTTGTATATTACGGTGCTGACCGACCCCACCACCGGCGGCGTCACCGCTTCGTTTGCCATGGAGGGCGATATTATTCTCGCCGAGCCAAACACGCTGGTTGCCTTTGCGGGACCGCGCGTGATTGAGCAGACTATGCGCCAAAAGCTGCCGCGCGACTTCCAGACCTCGGAATTTGTCATGCAAAAGGGCTTTATCGACGCGGTTGTCAGCCGTGACAAGCTCAAGGATATAGTTGCAAGGCTGCTGAAAATACACGGCTACAAGGAGGCGGCACAATGACGGCATATGAAAAGGTGATGGCGGCGCGCGACGCAAAAAAGCTGACCGCCGTTGACTATATTGCGCACATGTTCGGCGACAGCTTTATCGAGCTGCACGGCGACAGACGGTTTGCCGACGACAAGGCGATTGTCGCCGGACTTGCCATGCTCTACGACACGCCGCTGACGGTTATCGGCATCGAAAAGGGCAGAAACACCAAAGAGCGTATGGAGCGCAACTTTGGTCAGGCACAGCCCGAGGGCTATCGTAAGGCGCTGCGCCTGATGAAGCAGGCGGAAAAATTCCGCCGTCCGGTGCTCTGTCTGGTGGACACCAGCGGCGCCTACCCGGGCATCGGTGCAGAGGAGCGCGGTCAGGGACAGGCGATTGCCGAAAACCTGATGGAGATGATGACACTCAAGACTCCGGTTCTCACGATTCTGATCGGTGAGGGCGGCAGCGGCGGCGCGTTGGCGCTGGCTGTGTCGGACGAGGTTTGGATGATGGAAAACGCCGTCTATTCGGTCATTTCGCCGGAGGGCTGCGCGTCCATTCTGTGGAAGGACAGCTCCAAGGCGCCGGAGGCAGCCGAGGCGCTCAAAATGACGGCGCAGGATTTGTTTAACCTCGGCGTGGTGGAGCGTATTATTCGCCAGCCAAAGGCGGAGGACGCGGCGATGTTTGAGAGCCTGAAAATGCTCATCAGCCGCACGCTCGAAAAAAATCTTTCGCTCACTCCGGAGGAGCTGACCAATCAGCGCTATCAGCGCTTCCGCAAAATCGGCACCGCGCACTTACAAACCTGATACTTTGACCGGTTCCTCTGGGAGCCGGTGTTTTTTTTGTACTATAGAGTCAGTTTGGTAAAAATATTTTCCGAAAAAATCAGGAGCGAATGTCTGTCAGCCCTTTACTTTTGCGCTT
Source organism: uncultured Clostridia bacterium (assembly GCA_946407465.1). Taxonomy (GTDB): domain Bacteria; phylum Bacillota; class Clostridia; order Oscillospirales; family Acutalibacteraceae; genus Ruminococcoides. Next base: position 2,219 of record CAMJOD010000039.1, on the reverse strand, counting down.
TTATATGGTAAAATTTTAGAGTATGAAATTAACGATAGGAGGGTTCGGATTGAATTCCAAACTCAAAAACGCCACGACAGATTTTTTGTTTGACGCCATTCTGTCGCTGGAAACCAAAGAGGACTGCTACCGCTTTTTTGAGGATTTGTGTACCAGCTCCGAGCTGAAGGCGATGTCCCAGCGGCTGCTCGTCGCCAAAATGCTGACCGAAAAAAAGGTCTACACCGAGATTGTCAAGGAGACCGGCGCGTCAACCGCCACCATCAGCCGCGTCAAGCGCGCGCTGTTTGACAATGACACCTACGGCTACACGCTGGCGCTCGACAAGATGGCGGAGAAAAATGGACAGCTATAACGCGTTTGCGCCCTACTACGACGGGCTGATGGAGGACGCGCGCTATGAGGAGCGCTGCCGCTATATTTTGGAGGCGTCACAGCGCTTTGACCATCCCATGGGCAGAACGCTCGACCTAGCCTGCGGCACCGGCAGTCTGACGCTTTTGCTGCGCCAAAGCGGTGTGGATGTGTTCGGCGCCGACGCCAGCGCGGACATGCTCAGCCTTGCCATGCAAAAATGCACGGAGGCAGGCGAGACGGTGCTCTTTGTGCAGCAGGAGATGCAGGCGCTGATGTTGCCTGAAACGGTCGATACGTGCGTTTGCACGCTGGACAGTATCAATCACCTGATTGACGAAAACGACGTACAGCAGGCGTTTAAGCGCATTTCTCGCTATATGAACGCCGGAGGGCTGTTTATTTTTGACGTAAACACGGTTTTCAAGCACCGCGAGGTTCTCGCCGACAATGTGTTTGTCATGGAAAATGAGCATGTTTTCTGCGTGTGGCAAAATTTTCCGCGCGAGGACGATATTGTGGATGTAGCGCTCGATTTCTTTGCGGTGCAGAACGGCGTCTACCGCCGCAGCAGCGAGGATTTTTCGGAGCGTGCCTACAGCGACGCGCAGCTGCGCAGCATGCTGGCACAGGCAGGCTTTGCGGTTTTGGCGGTCTGCGGTGATTTGCGCTTTGACGCGCCGGCGCAGGACGAGCAGCGGACAATCTACATCGCACAAAAACAATAAGGGAGAAGATTATGGACAAAATCATACGTTGTATTACAAGCGACGGCGCGGTCATGGCGTCGGCTATCGACGCGTCGGACATCGTCTTTACCGCGCAGCGGCTGCACCATCTGTCACGCAGCGCGACCGCCGCGCTGGGCAGACTGCTCTGTGCAACCTCCATCATGGGCGCCATGCTCAAGCAAAAGGACGCCATTATCAATCTGCGCGTGATGGGCGACGGTGAGCTGGGACCCGTGATTGCGGTTTCGGACAGCAAGGGCAACGTCCGCGGCTATGTGGGCGACAGCAATTGCCCGACCGCATATCATCCCAACGGCAAAATCGACGTCGGCAAGGCAGTCGGCAAAAACGGCACCCTGAGCGTTATGCGCGACTACGGCTCCGGCGATCCCTATATCGGTCAGACCGAGCTTGTCAGCGGCGAGATTGCCGAGGACATCACCCATTATTTTGCGGTCAGCGAACAAATTCCGAGCGTCTGTGCGCTGGGCGTCCTGATTGACAAGGACAAGGGCGAGGTTATGCTGGCAGGCGGACTGTTGATTCAGCTGCTGCCGGGCGCCGGTGAGGACACCATTGAGCAGTTGGAGAAGAACGTCGCCAAGCTGGAGCCGGTGACGACCATGCTCGCCAAGGGCATGAGTATTCTCGAAATCTGTCAGACCGCGCTGGAGGGCTTTGAGGTCGAGGTGCTCGACGAATATCCCGTCAACTACGTCTGCACCTGCTCGCGCGAGAAGCTGGAGCGCTATTTTTGCACCATGAGTGACGACGACATCCGTTCCATGGCGGACGAAAAGGGCGTTGCGGTGGCAAGCTGCCACTTCTGTAATAAGAAATATATCTTTACCAAGGCGGATTTGGAAAAGCTGATTGCGGAGAAAAACGCCTAAAAACGGCTTAAACACTGGGAAAATCATCTTTGGCGAAATCGCCGGAAAAAGTTTTTTGAAAAAATTCAAAAAAATTTTCAAAACCCCCTTGACTTTTTCGCCGAAAGATGATATTATATACGAGTCGCTGAGAGATAAGGCGAAAAGCTAAAAGGCAAGAAGCTAAGCGACAAAGGCACTTTTGGGAGCTTAGCTCAGCTGGGAGAGCATCTGCCTTACAAGCAGAGGGTCACAGGTTCGA
>CAMJOD010000038.1 GCA_946407465.1 uncultured Clostridia bacterium | reverse complement strand
GACCCCTTTCTTACACAAGCACCGCAGCGGTTGGCAGTTCGCCGACCCTGCGGTGTTTGAATTTCACTTTCCATTTTCCATTTTCAAAAAAACTCCCCGGCTCTCTCCGAGGAAAGAACCGGGGAAGCAGATTCTTGCGAATCAATTATTTCTCGTTTACAGCAGCCTGTGCAGCGGCCAGTCTTGCGATCGGCACACGGAACGGTGAGCAGGAAACGTAGTCAAGACCAATCTTGTGGCAGAACTCAACGGACGAGGGATCGCCGCCGTGCTCGCCGCAGATGCCAACGTGGAGGTTGGGATTGACGGGCTTGCCGAGCTTGAGAGCCATTTCCATCAGCTTGCCAACGCCGGTCTGATCGAGCTTTGCAAAGGGATCGTTCTCGAAGATCTTGGCGTCGTAGTAAGCGTTGAGGAACTTGCCCGCGTCGTCACGGCTGAAGCCGAAGGTCATCTGGGTCAGGTCGTTGGTGCCGAAGCAGAAGAAGTCAGCCTCGGTGGCAATCTCGTCAGCAGTCAGAGCCGCTCTCGGGATTTCGATCATGGTGCCAACCTCATACTTGAGGTCAACGCCTGCGGCTGCGATTTCAGCGTCCGCGGTCTCCACAACAACCTTCTTGACGAACTTGAGCTCTTTGAGTTCGCAAACCAGCGGAATCATGATTTCGGGCTTAACATCCCAGTCAGCGTGCTCCTTCTGCACCTCGATGGCAGCGCGGATAACCGCCTTGGTCTGCATCTTGGCGATTTCGGGATAGGTGACAGCCAGACGGCAGCCGCGGTGACCCATCATCGGGTTGAACTCGTGCAGAGAAGCGATGAGAGCCTTGATGTCCTCAACACTCTTGCCCTGCGCGTCAGCCAGCTTCTTGATGTCCTCTTCCTCGGTGGGAACGAACTCGTGGAGCGGCGGATCCAGGAAACGAATGGTTACGGGGCAGCCCTCGAGCGCTTCGTAGAGAGCCTTGAAGTCGCCCTGCTGATAAGGCAGAATCTTGTCGAGAGCAGCTTCTCTCTCCTCAACGGTGTCTGCGCAGATCATCTCGCGGAATGCGGCGATTCTGTCCTCTTCAAAGAACATATGCTCGGTACGGCAAAGACCGATACCCTCAGCGCCCAGCTCGCGTGCCTTCTTGGCGTCGGCGGGTGTGTCGGCGTTGGTTCTGACCTTGAGCTTTCTGAACTTGTCAGCCCAAGCCATGATTCTGCCGAACTCGCCTGCGATCTCGGCGTCCTTGGTAGCGATAGCGCCGTCGTAGATGTTGCCGGTGGTGCCGTCGATGGACAGCCAGTCACCCTCGTGGAATTCCTTGCCGGCGAGTGTGAACTTCTTGTTCTCCTCGTCCATAGCGATGTCGCCGCAGCCGGATACGCAGCAGGTGCCCATGCCGCGCGCAACAACGGCAGCGTGAGAGGTCATGCCGCCGCGGACAGTCAGGATACCCTGAGAAGCCTTCATGCCGGTGATGTCCTCGGGAGAGGTCTCCAGACGAACGAGAACAACCTTCTCGCCCTTGTCGTGCCAAGCCTCGGCGTCCTCAGCGGTGAACACGATCTTGCCGCAGGCAGCGCCGGGAGATGCGCCCAGACCCTTGCCGATCGGAGTGGCAGCCTTGAGAGCGGCGGGATCGAACTGGGGATGGAGCAGGGTGTCGAGGTTTCTGGGGTCGATCATCGCAACAGCCTCTTCCTCGGTTCTCATGCCCTCGTCAACGAGGTCACAAGCAATCTTGAGGGCAGCCTGAGCGGTTCTCTTGCCGTTTCTGGTCTGCAGCATGTAGAGCTTGCCGTGCTCAACGGTGAACTCCATGTCCTGCATATCTCTGTAGTGGTTTTCGAGGGTCGCGCAAACCTGCTGGAACTGCTCGAACGCCTCGGGGAATTTCTCTGCCATCTGCGCGATGGGCATAGGCGTACGAACGCCTGCAACAACGTCCTCGCCCTGTGCGTTGGTCAGGAACTCGCCCATGAGCTTCTTTTCGCCGGTGGCGGGGTCACGGGTGAACGCAACGCCGGTGCCGCAGTCGTCGCCCATGTTGCCGAATGCCATGGACTGTACGTTAACGGCAGTACCCCAGGAATAGGGAATGTCGTTGTCGCGGCGGTAAACGTTTGCTCTGGGGTTGTCCCAGGAACGGAATACTGCCATCACGGCGCCCATCAGCTGCTCCTTGGGATCGTCCGGGAAGTCAGCGCCGATTTTCTCTTTGTATTCAGCCTTGAACTGGTTAGCCAGCTCCTTGAGGTCGTCCGCGTCGAGGTCAACGTCCTGGGTGACGCCCTTCTTTGTCTTCATCTGGTCGATGAGCTCTTCAAAATATTTCTTGCCGACTTCCATAACTACGTCGGAATACATCTGAATGAATCTTCTGTAGCAGTCCCAAGCCCAACGGGGGTTGCCGCTCATCTCAGCGATGGTGTTGACAACTGTCTCGTTCAGACCGAGGTTAAGGATTGTATCCATCATACCGGGCATGGAAGCTCTGGCGCCGGAACGAACGGAGACGAGCAGGGGATTCTCCTTGTCACCGAACTTTTTGCCGGTGATCTCTTCCATCTTTACGATGTACTCGTTGATCTGATCCTGAATCTCGTCGTTGATCTTTCTGCCGTCCTCATAATACTGAGTACAAGCTTCGGTGGTAATTGTGAAGCCCTGGGGTACGGGAAGTCCCATGCTGGTCATTTCAGCAAGGTTAGCGCCCTTACCGCCGAGGAGCTCACGCATGTTTGCGTTACCTTCTGAGAAAAGGTAAACCCATTTTCTTGCCATAGTGGTAGTCCTCCTATAAAAATATATTGCGGCTGTTGAGGAGTTTCTTGGGCAAACTTCCCCAACATATCTAAGCCTAACAGTTATTATACCAAAGATTAGCAGAAATAGCTACATTTTTTTGAAAATTTTTTCTTCTAAAAAACACCTGTGATTTTTATTAATATTGTATAAATCGTTTAATTTCCGGCAAAACCGCGTTTTTTTGAAAATATGACTTGAAATTTGATTTTTTTATGCGATAATAGTATTGAGTATAAGAGCCTCTAATCTGCTTTAAGGGCTTTTTCAAAAATAAAAAAACGGGGGACTGTATGAGTAATTGTGCGATTATTCTGGCAGGCGGAGAGGGCAAACGGATGAAATCCGACAAGCCCAAGCCTATGTCTTTAGTGCTTGGAAAGCCGATGCTGGAGTGGGTGATTGCAGCGCTCAGACAGGCAGGCGTCAGCGACGTGTGCGTTGTCAAGGGCTATCACAAGGAATACATTGAGGAATATCTGGACACGCTGGATTTTCCCGTGGAGAGCGTCTACCAGAGCGAGCGCCTCGGCACCGGTCATGCCGTGATGATGGCAAAGGACTTTTTGAGCGCGCACGACGGCAACGTGGTGATTCTCAACGGCGACGCGCCGTTTATGACCGCGCAGACCATCGAAAGCTCGCTGCGGCAGCACACAGGGGCAGGCTGTGCGGCGACCGTGATTTCGGCGCGGCTGGACGACCCGACGGGCTACGGCAGAATTGTCCGCGACGAAAACGGCAATCTCAAAGCGATTGTGGAGCACAAGGACGCCGACGAGGCGACCAGAGCCATTGACGAGGTGAACTCCGGCGGCTACTGGTTTGACTGTCAGCTGCTGCTCGGCGTGCTCGGCAAAATCAAATCCGACAACGCGGCAGGCGAATACTACCTGCCCGACGCCATTGCGCTGCTGCTAAAGGACGGCAAGACCGTCGGCGCCTACACGGCGGAGTGCAGCGACGCGGTGCTCGGCGCCAACGATCCGGAGCAGCTGGAGGAGCTGAACCAAATCGCGCGCGCAAAGGGCTACCGCTGCGAGCTGTAAACCAACCGAATCAAATAATCACCATATACATATACGCAGAAAAGAGACACTGAAAAAGGAGAAACACAATGAATTTTCACGGAAAAGACATCAAAATCTTCTCAGGCAACTCTAATGTCGATGTTGCGCAGGGAATTGCGGGCTGTCTCGGCTTACAGCTCGGCAAAAGCGACTGCACCCATTTTTCGGACGGTGAAATCGCTGTTTCGCTCCACGAGTCCGTTCGCGGCAGCGACTGCTTTATCGTACAGTCCACCTGCACGCCTGTCAACGACAACCTGATGGAAATGCTGATTATGATCGACGCCATGAAGCGTGCTTCCGCGGCGAGAATCACCGCTGTGATGCCCTACTTCGGCTATGCGCGTCAGGACAGAAAGGCAAAGGCGAGAGATCCGATTTCGGCAAAGCTTTGCGCCGACATCATCACCACCGCGGGCGCTGACCGCGTGCTGACCATGGATTTGCACGCCAACCAGATTCAGGGCTTTTTCAACATTCCCGTTGACCACCTGCACGGCGCCGGCATTCTCGCCAACCACATGAAGGAAAAAATCGGAGGCAACTTTGACGACTTTATCGTTGTTTCTCCCGACCTCGGCTCTGTTACCCGTTCCAGAAACTTCGCCTCCAAAATCAACACCGGTCTCGCCATCATCGACAAGCGCAGACCCAAGGCGAATGTCTGCGAGGTCATGAACATCATCGGCGACGCCAAGGGCAAAAAGGTCATTTTGGTGGACGATATGATCGACACCGCCGGCACCCTCTGCAACGCAGCAAACGCGATTGTGGAAAAGGGCGGCGCCACCGAGGTTTACGCCTGCGCAACCCACGCGGTGCTGTCCGGCCCCGCTGTGGAGAGAATCAAAAACAGCGCCATCAAGGAGGTTATCCTGCTCGACACCATTCCGGTTCCCGAGGAGAAGATGATCGACAAGTTCACCGTGCTGCCCACCGCGCCTATTTTTGCGGAGGCTATCGCGAGAATCTACAACGACAAGCCCTTTACGGCGGCTTTTGCATAACCTACAGAACACTTACATATAACAAACAGGCGGACTTTTCAAAAGTCCGCTTTGTCTGCGTTGAGCAGTAGAATCAGGAGAAAACTATGTTCGGAAAAAACAAAACCGGCGGCTCCGTGGAATATCTGATTGTCGGTCTGGGCAATCCCGACCGCAAATATGAGAACACGCGCCACAACTGCGGCTGGCTGGCGGTCGACGCGATTGCCGAAAAGCTGGGCGTTTCCGTCAACAAAATCAAATTCAAGAGCTTTGTGGGCGAGTGCACCGTCGGCGGCAGACGCGCGCTGCTGATGAAGCCGACAACCTACATGAACAACAGCGGTCAGGCGGTCACCGAGGCGATGCGCTTCTACAAGATTCCGCCCGAAAAGGTCATTGTCATTTTTGACGATATTTCGCTGCCCGTGGGCAAGATGCGGATTCGCCAAAAGGGCAGCGACGGCGGACAAAAGGGCATGCGCAGCATTATTTATCTCAGCGGCAGCGACGCCTTTCCGCGCGTCAAAATCGGCATCGGCGCCAAGCCAAATCCCGACTGGGATTTGGCGGACTGGGTGCTCTCCAAATTCACCGACGACGAGCGCAAAACGCTGGAAGCCATGTTTGACAACGCCCTCGGCGCCATTGAGCTGATGGCGGACGGAAAAATCGACAGAGCCATGAATTTATATAATTAAGAAAAGAGAACAGCTTGAAACAAACAAAAACGGTCAACAAAACAAATTATCTCCCCGAGGTGTTCGGACGCAACGCCGCCTTTCAGAGCCTGCTGAAAAGCACCAAAACGGGAAAATCGCTCTGCGTCTCGGGACTCTTTCCCGTGGCGAAGGCGAATGTCATCAACGCCCTGTGCCGCGCCAAGAAAAAACCGGCGCTGGTCATCGCCTCCGACGAACGCGAGGCACAGTCCCTGTGCAACGATTTGTGCTGCATGGGGCTTTCGGCGCTGGTTTATCCGGTGCGCGACTACACCTTTTTGGAGGAAATCAGCAGCCGCTCGCACGAATATGAGCACCAGCGCCTCAAGGTGCTGCTCAAGCTCCTCGACGGCGCCTGCGACGTGGCGATTGCCTGCGTGGACGCGGCGTGTCAGCTGACGGTGCCGCGGCAGGTGCTGCGCGACGCGGTGCTGGACCTTGCCGAGGGAACCGAGATTTCCATCGACAGGGCGGTGCGCGCGCTGACGCTGCTGGGCTACGAGCGGTTTGACGCCGTGGACGGCAGCGGACAGTTCTCGCTGCGCGGCGGCATTCTCGACTTTTTTATGCCCGACAGCGAATATCCGGTGCGCGCCGAGTTTTGGGGCGACGAAATCTGCGATTTGAGCTATTTCGATTTGGAAACCCAGCGCCGCTTCAAAAAAGCCGGTGACATCCGGCTGACGCCCTCCACCGAAATCATCATCGGCGACCGCGCCGCGCTGGCGGACAAAATCACCCGTCAGGCAGGGCTTCTGCGCGGCAAGGCGGCTGCCAAGGCGCGTGAGCGGCTCTACGGCGAGGCGGAGCGGCTGCGCGGCGGCGCCATGCTCGCCAACGCCGACAAGTTTATCTGTCAGCTCTACGAAAAGCCCGAGTGTCTGCTCGACTATATTTCACGCGACAGCCTGCTCTTTGTCTCCGAGTTCAGCAACGTGCGCGAACGCGGCAGGGCGACCGACTTTCAGAACGCCGAGCAGCTCAAACAGGCGCTTGCCGACGGCGTGCTCGCCAAGGGCTTTGACCGCTACGCGCTGACCTTCGGCGAGTGCATGGAGCGGTTCACGGCGCACGGCGTCACGGTGCTCGAAAGCTTTGTACACGGCAGTATTCCGCTGCCGCTCAGCGAGATTATCAGCTTTTCCGCCAAGCAGCTCAGCCAGTGGAACGGCTCCTACAAGCAGCTCACCGAGGATTTGCGCGGACTTTGGCTCTCCGGCAGCAGCGGCGTGGTGCTTGCAGGCACCCCAAAGGCGGCAAAAAACCTCGCCGAAAACCTGCAAAACGACGGCTATCCGGCGGCATATACCGAGAGCCTGCCGCGTGCCGAAAAGGGGCGCATCTATGTCATGCAGGGCGCGCTCAGCGCCGGCTTTGAGCTGCCTGCCGAAAAATTCTTCCTCATCAGCTACGGACAGACCGCCTACCGCCCCGACAAAAAACGCAGGCGCAAAAAAGAGGGACAGGAGATCTATAACCTCTCCGAGCTGAGTCCCGGCGATTTTGTGGTACACAGCGTCCACGGCATCGGCGTGTTCAGCGGCATCCGCAAAATCGACACCCACGGCGTCACCAAGGACTACATCAAAATAGATTACGCCAAGGGCGACGTGCTCTATGTGCCGGTCACGCAGCTCGACATGGTTGCCAAATACATCGGCGCACAGGAGAGCGCGCACGTCCGTCTCAACCGTCTCGGCTCCGGCGACTGGCAGCGTGCCAAGGCAAAGGTCAAGACCTCGGTCAAGGACATCGCCAAGGAGCTGATCGCGCTCTATTCGGCGCGTATGAAGGCAAAGGGCTACGCCTTTTCGCGCGATAACGAGTGGCAGCGCGACTTTGAAGCAAAATTTGAATATGAAGAAACCCCCGACCAGCTCAACTGTATTCAGGAAATCAAGCGCGACATGCAGCGCTCGGCGCCGATGGACAGACTGCTCTGCGGCGACGTGGGCTTCGGCAAAACCGAGGTGGCGCTGCGTGCGGCGTTCAAGTGCGTTTCCGACAGCAAGCAGTGCGCTCTGCTCTGTCCGACCACTATTCTCGCGTGGCAGCACTACCAGACCGTGTGCAAGCGCTTTGAGGGCTATCCGATTCGCGTGGAGCTGCTCTCGCGCTTCCGCACCGCCAAGCAGCAAAAGGAAACCCTCGAAAAGCTCAAACGCGGCGAGGTCGATATGGTCATCGGCACCCACCGTCTGGTGCAAAAGGACGTGACCTTCCGCGATTTGGGCTTGGCGATTATCGACGAGGAGCAGCGCTTCGGCGTGCAGCAAAAGGAGCGCTTCAAGGAGCTTGTCAAGAATGTGGACGTGCTCACGCTCTCGGCGACCCCGATTCCGCGCACCCTCAACATGGCGATGAGCGGCATGCGCGACATGAGCGTGCTCGAAGAAGCGCCCATGAACCGCCAGCCGGTGCAGACCTATGTGCTGGAGCACGACGACGCGGTGATAAACGAGGCAATCCGGCGCGAGCTGCGGCGCGGCGGTCAGGTGTTCTATCTGCACAACAACGTGGACTCCATCAGCGGCGTCGCCAACCGCATTCTCGAGTCGATTCCCGAGGCGCGCGTCGCCATCGGTCACGGCAAGATGAAGGAGCAGGAGCTCAGCGAGGTTTGGCGCCAAATGCTGGCGCAGGAGGTGGACGTGCTCGTCTGCACCACCATCATCGAAACGGGCGTCGATTTGCCGAACGCCAACACCCTGATTATCGATAACGCCGACTGCATGGGACTGTCCCAGCTCCACCAGCTCCGCGGCAGAGTCGGCAGAAGCGCACGCCGCGCCTACGCCTACTTCACCTTCCGCCGCAGCAAGGTGCTCAGTGAGATCCAGCAAAAGCGCCTGGAGGCGATTCGCGAGTTCACCGAGTTTGGCAGCGGCTTCAAGATTGCCATACGCGATTTGGAGCTGCGCGGCGCCGGCAACATCATGGGCGCCCAGCAGCACGGCCACATGGAGAGTGTGGGCTACGACATGTATCTCAAGCTCCTCGGCGAAGCCGTGCGCGAGGAAAAGGGCGAGCTGCCCAAAAACGACGACCTCGACTGCCTGATTGACCTCTCCGTGGACGCCCACATTCCCGAGAGCTATGTGGAGAGCCTGACCCTGCGGCTGGACGTCTACCGCCGCATCGCGGACATTCGCAGTGTGGAGGACAGCGAGGACGTCAAGGATGAGCTGTGGGACCGCTTTGGCAGAATCCCCAAGGCGGTGCTCGGTCTGATTGACATCGCCCTGATACGCAACCGTGCGCACGCGATGGGTATCTATGAAATCAGGCAAACAGACAATGCAATCTTGCTTTTTGTCAAGGAGCTAAAGTCCCCGGCGGTCGCGGATTTGCTGATTGCGCTCAACGGAAAAGCGTCGCTCAACGCAGGCGCCAAGCCGCATGTGGCGGTCAAATGCGCACCCGGCGCGGCTGCGATTCCGGCGCTGAAGCGGATTTTTAAACTCAACGAATAAAACAGGCGGAATTTTTTTGCTTTTATGCAATAAATATTTTGATAAATTATAGACAATCGCGGAAAAAATGTGTATAATGAATCCGTACGCACCCAAACCTTCACATAATTTGGGCAGACAAATTCATAATAATAAGGATGGTATTGAAGCATGAAACCTACAGTAAAAATCGCTTCCTTGTTGCTGGCTGTGCTGATGCTGTTTTCGGTATGCGCGGCAGGCTGCAGCTTCCAAAAGGAATGGTCTTACAAGACAGACACGCAGGAGCTTGCAATCGGCGTTTATCTGACCGCCATGCAGGAGGCGTATTCTGAGGCGCAGAGCTACGCGCAGAGCGTGGACGGCTACGACGCCTCCAGCGACAAGTGGCTCGATTTGGAAATCACCGACAGCGAGGGCAACAAAAAGGTTGCCAAGGACTGGATCAAGGAGACTGCGGAGCGCAGATGTCTGGAGCTGCTTGTGATGCAGCCGGAGCTCGACAAGCTCGGCGCCACCACCGACGAGGCGACCCTTGCGCAGCTCAAAGAGAAATACGAAACCCAGTGGAACAGCGCCGGAAAGGCAGCGCTCGAAAAGCACGGCGTTTCGATGGAAAGCTTTGTTTACTATGAATCCAACTACTCCCGTCTGAGAGATCAACTCTTTGACGCGCTCTACGGCGAGGGCGGCACACAGGCGGTTCCGGCGGACGAAATCCAAAAGTATCTCGCCGACAACTATGCGCGTTACGGCGTGGTGCCCGTTTCTCTCTATGAGTCCACCACCGACGAGGCAGGCACCTCCACCAACGTTGCGCTCAGCGCCGACAAGCAGAAGGAAATCACCGACGCGCTCGACGGCTACGTCAAAACGGTCAACGCCGAAAAGGACGCCAAAAAGGCAGCCGAGACCGCTTCCAAGCTGATCACCGACTACCTCACCTCCACCGGCAAGGACGACACCCAGCTGCAAAACGTGACTCTGCCCAAGAAGGACGCCGGCATTGCTGACAAGGATCTCACAAAGGCGCTCGAATCCCTCGAGGAGGGCAAGGCTGTCACCGTCAAGACCGGCGAAGAAAACAGCCAGTCCTATTTCTATATTTTCCGTTACGACAACGAAAACATGAAGGAAAACTATCAGGCGGACAACGTGACCGACAAGCAGGTTTTGCAGAAGATGAAGGCTGCGGACTTCAAGGCATATCTCCAGGACCTGATCGACAAGAGCAACTACAAAAAGAGCGACAGCGTTGACAAGCATCAGCCTGCCGAGCTCTTTACCAAGCCGAGCACAGACACCTCGGCCACCACCGCACAATAACCGCGCGGTGCGAATGTGTCTCCGAAAGGAAGGTGTTTGAATGAGCAGACGTTCAAGGATTATCACATCTGTTTTAACGGTACTATTTGCGATTACAGCAGCAGGCGCACTGACAGCCTATGCGGAAAATATGGACGAAGGTCCCGGCGGTCAGAGCGGCTATTCGGAGGAGCAGGGCAATCAGGGAGGAAATGACGGCGATTCCGGCAATCAGGGCGGCGGCAGTGAAGGCGGCGGCAGCGAGAGCGGCGGCAATGATTCCGGCAGCCAAGGCGGTGGCAGCGAGAGCGGCGGCAATGATTCCGGCAGCCAAGGCGGTGGCAGCGAGAGCGGCGGCGGCAGCGATTATCAGCCGCAGCGCGACTACGGCGGCGACACCGACAGCGACAGCGATTACAGCAACCGCGGCTCGAACAACAATTATGATGACGATGACAGCGGCAGCGATTCTTACTACGACATGGACGGCAACCGCTACAGCAATTCGAGCGAAATCTATGTCGGCGGCGACCAGACCTACACACCGCCCGTGACCGTTCCGGAGACAACGGCGGCACTGTATGACACCTCGTCCACCAAGGTGGACAACCGGACGCTGACAAACAGCGATTGGAAGGACATTCAGGCAAAGCTGACCGAAGCGTCCAACAACGCCAACGCCAAGGACGCTGACACCGGCGACTTTGCGTTCATTCAGAAGAACACCGAGGTCGAGGACAACGGCCACTGGATGCTGATTTTGGGCTTTGCGCTGATTATTCTGAGTGTTATCGGCTTTGTCATTCTCATTGCGCACGCAGGTGAACGCAAGCGCGTTCCGGCATATAGCGGCTCACGCACAGCGCCGCGCTATCGCAGCGAAAAAAAGCAGGCTGCAGCGGCAGCGGACGCAAAAGCAGACGAGGAACCGCAGGCTGACGCCGACGCGGATGTTGACGCTGATATGGATGCCGATACAGACGCAGACACGGACGCCGGCGCGGACACAAAGCCGGAGCCTGCCAATCAGGACAAGGCGTCCGAAAAACCCAAAAAGCGATCCAAAAAAGGCACCCGCTACAAAAAATAGCAGCGGCAACGTGACGTTGCATCCAGTCCGCCTATTGAAGCGTTTTCTTTGTGGGAGAACGGCTGCAACGGCGTGCCGAAGCCTTGTCGAATGTCCTATATCTTCTCCTTTTTGTGTAGGGGCGCACCCGTGTGTGCGCCCGAATAGGAACTATTTGTTTCCGTGACAAAAACGGTTTGGCAGGATAACGTGTCGGGCGAACACATGGGTTCGCCCCTACACTGTCGAGGAAATGCTGTAAACGCCGAAACGCGATTGTAGTGACAGGGTTTGCCCCTGTCAGGCAGCAGGAGCAGGCGTTTTCGGCATATCCGTAACGCTTCCGGTGCGCAAAATGTTTGCAACGGCGTGTCGAAGCCTTGCGCAGTGGACAATAAAATAATGAAATGATAAATCTCCTGTTCTTTCGGTGATGAAAGGGCAGGAGATTTTTTGCTGACTGTTTGGAGATATTTCTATGTACAACAAGTTTGCTGACAAAAAAACCGGCTCCTTCAACCGAGGGAGCCGGAAAAAATTATTGGTAAATGTGCGGCATCAGTCATCTGCTTCCGCTTTGGCGGCTTCGATGACCTTCTGCGCAACGTTGGCAGGGCAGTCCTCATAGCGGACGAACGTAAACTCGTAGGAGCCGCGGCCCTGGGTGATTTGACGGATAAAGGTGGCAAAGTCCGCCATCTCCGCCATAGGCACCTCAGCCTCGACGACCTGCATACCCTTGCCGGCAGGGGACATGCCCATCACTCTGCCGCGGCGCTTGTTGACCTCGCCCATGACGTCGCCCATGTTGCTGTCGGGCACGGTTGCCTTCAGGCTGCCGATAGGCTCGAGCAGGGTCGGCATAGCGTTGGGGATACCGTTTTTATACGCTAAGCTTGCGGCGGTCTTGAAGGACATTTCGGAGGAGTCAACCGGATGATAGGAGCCGTCATAGAGGGTCGCCTTGATGCCGACGGTCGGATAGCCTGCCAGCACGCCCTTTTTAATCGCGTCGCGCAGACCCTTTTCAACAGCGGGGAAGAAGTTCTTGGGAACTGCGCCGCCGACTACGCGCTCTGCAAATTCGAGGCTGTCGGTCTCAAACGGCTCAAACTCAATCCAAACATCGCCGAACTGACCGTGGCCGCCGGACTGCTTTTTGTAGCGTCCCTGTGCCGAAACCTTTTTGCGGATGGTCTCGCGGTAGGCGATTCTGGGCTTTTGGAGCTTGGCTTCTACATTATATTTGGATTTCAGGCGCGAAATCACCACGTCGAGGTGCTGTTCGCCCAAGCCGGAAATCACCATTTCGTGTGTTTCGTGATTGCTGACAAACTTGATGGTGGGGTCCTCGTCAGCCAGCTTGCCGACAGCCTGCGCCACCTTGTCCTCGTCGCCCTTCTTGGCAGGATAAATCGCCATGGAGTAGCTCGAAACGGGATAATTGATGCCGTCGAGAATCACCTTTCTCAGCGGTGAGCAGAGGGTGTCGCCGGTTTTGGTGGAGAGCAGCTTCGGAATAGCGCCGATGTCGCCTGCGCCGATATAATCGGTGTCGGACTGCTTTTTGCCGGTCATGGTGAGCACCTTGGTGATGCGCTCGGGCGAGCCGGTGCGCATGTTGATAACCGGAACATCGGGAGAGATTTTGCCGGAGACAACCTTGACATAGGACAGTCTGCCGATGAAGGGGTCGGCAACGGTCTTAAAGACGATGGCAGCTGCGGCAGCGTTGGGATTGACGGAGATTTCAACCGGTTCGCCGTCGAGGTCAACCGCGATTTCCTCCGCCTTGACGGCAGCTGAGGGCGCCAGCCAGGTCAGGCTGTTGAGGAACTGGTCAATCGCGAAGGTGTTGTGCGCGTCGCCGCAGAATACGGGACAGATGGAGCCGTCCTTGACGCCCTGCGAAACGCCGAGAACGATCTCCTCGGGCGTAAACTCCTCGCCCATGAGGAACTTGTCGAGCAGCTCCTCGCTGGTCTCGGCAACCGCCTCCTTGATTGCCTCGCGCAGACCCTCCAGACGCGCGCCCATGTCGGGAAGCGCGGTGGGCTTGACGGTGCCGTTGGCGCTGTATTCATATGCCTTGTAGTCAAACAGGTTGACGTAGGTGTTCGCCTTGCCGTCTACGATATAGGGAACCACCACCGGACACACGGAGGGACCAAAGGTGGATTTGAGGTTTTCGAATACGCGATAAAAACGCGCGTCCTCGTCGCACAGACCGTTGACAAAGAACATTTTTGTCAGACCTGCCGCGTCGGCAGCCTCAACTGCCTTTTCGGTGCCGACGTTCACGCCGTCCTTGCCCGAAACGACAATCAGCGCCGAGTCGGCGGCACGCATGCCCTCGGCAACGCCGCCGGCAAAGTCGAACAGACCGGGGGTGTCGATGAGGTTGATTTTGGTGCCCTTCCATTCTATAGGCGCAACGGCGGTCATAATGGACGCCTGGCGCTTAATCTCCTCGCTGTCAAAGTCCAGCGTGGTGTTGCCGTCGGCAATCTTGCCCAGTCTGTCGCTCGCCTTGGCGAGATACAGAATAGACTCCGCTACGGAGGTTTTGCCGCAGCCGCTGTGACCTGCCAGCGCGATGTTCAGAATCTTTTTCGCGTCGTATTGTTTCAAAGAAAAAACTCCCTTCAAAAATGTATTTATTTTCAATACTTCTAAATATATAAAATATTCCTCGAACATTATAGCATATTTGTACACAATTAACAATGTGGTTTTGCCAAAAATGCAAAATTTTGCTTTTTGTACAATTGCGCTCCAAAATGTTTGTGCAAGTTGCCGACAGATAAAAAGATTTATATTATCTTGCACAAAACTTCCTGCTTTTTTTGTGCATTATTCCGTTTGCAAAAGCAACAAAAAACGGACGCAAACAGGATTCTGTCCGCGTCCGTCAGGTTGTACTTTATGCGATTTTTGTATAACAGGCGTCGCCTGCCGATCACTGCACCAAATCCTCGTAAATAAACTTTGCAAGCTCCTTGCGCTGGGCTTCCATGTCGGTGACAAGGATACAGGAGCCGACGCTGTCATAGGATTCGTCGCCGGGACCGTTGTAGTACCACAGCTTTTCGGAGGGAACATAGTTCTGCACAATGTCGTAGTCGATATAGGTCAGCGCGTTGGTGACAAGCCCCATAATCTCGTCCTTTTTGAGATTGGTGGTAATCTTGGGACCGATTTCGTTGACAATCGCGACAATGTCGCTCAGACCGGCGCCCTTGAGGTCATGCACCATCTTGGTGAGCAGCTTGCGCTGGCGTGCGGTTCTGTCCCAGTCGTCGCCGCTGATGCCGATTTCGTTGCCGTCCTCGCCGATTTGCAGACCGCGGTTGCGCGAATACCAGAGCGCTTCCTGTCCGTTGAGCTTCACCAGCCCGGGCTTGGCGGTGATGGTGGCGCGTTTGCCGTTGGACTGTCCGTTCTTGTACATCTGGTAGTTGATGTAGTCGATTTCGTCCTTGGTGACCTCCATCTCAACGCCGCCGAGGGTGTCGATGATATCCTTAAAGCTGTCAAAGTCAACCACAGCGTAGCGGTCAATCTTGACGCCGAAGTTCGCCTGAATGGTTTTGATGGTCAGCGCCGCGCCGCCGAGGGAATAGGAGGCGTTGATGCGCTCATAGCCGTGACCGGGAATATAGACGTAGGTGTCGCGCTGGAACGAGGTCATTTTGAGCTTTTTGTGAACGTTGTCAATCGACAGCATAATCATGGTGTCGGTTCTGCCAAATTCCTCGTCCTGCTTGTTGTCCTCGCCAAAGAGCATGATGTTGAGCACCTTGGAGTTTTGGAGCAGGTCGCTGGTTTTGAGCGTGACGGTGTTTCCGGTGTTGGCGGTCTGCTTGCCGGAGGTGTCCTCGTTCATGTAGGTGTAGTCGCCCTCAAACTTGCGGTGCGTCTCGAGATAGAGGTTCAGTCCGACAAAGGCGGAGCCGGTGAGCAGCATGATAATCGACAGCACCAGCGTCACAACGCGCAGACCTCTGCCCTTCTTTTTGTAGAGCTTGCGCATCTGCTTGTTGGAGTTGATGTCCACCAAGCTTTCTTTTTTGTTTTTGTTCGCCATAAAAAGCCTCCTGAAAAGGGGTTGACAAATTCTTTTATATCTTATTTATTATAACACATTATTCTCTTAAATAATTCTGAATAAGAAAATTGAGGAGTTCTCCTGACAAATTTTGACAAATAAAACCGTGAATAACTGTTTAAAACTTCTCCGGCAGCGTGACGCTGCGCCCAATCCGCCTATTGAAGCGTTTGGATGGGAGGAGAACACCTGCAACGGCGTGTCGATACCTTGCGGTAATTTTACCATTACTCTTGGAAAAGGAACGGATGTGACATGTTTACAGATACGTCAAAGTGAGCGAAAGCCTTCTCCCGAGGAGAAGGTGGCACACTGCCTGCGCTGACGGTATTTTATTTCGTATCGGTTGGAAATAGATGTCATTTTGTTTAGCACAAACGTTGGAGGCAGTGTGACGGAAGAGGGCAAGCGAACCTGTCCTTTTGCTGACCGTCCGATTTTGGAAACGCTTCGCTTGCCCCTTCCGTCACGTCACCGCAAAGCTTCCTGTTTGTTTCGCGTTTGATTTATTCCATTACGCGGCAATATCGGTAACAATTCTGCTCAGGTGCCGTGCCACCTTCCCCTCGGGGGAAGGCTTTGGTGCGAATGGAGACTTTGCGAATATATCTATATTTGATTGAGATTGTAGTGACAGGGCTTGCCCCTGTCAGGCAGCAGCGGCAGACGGTCATTGTTATATGGGAACGTTTGGTTGTGCGAAAAACGTTTGACGATGCGAAAGCCTTCTCCCGAGGAGAAGGTGGCACACTGCCTGCGCTGACGGTATTTTATTTCGTATCGGTTGGAAATAGATGTCATTTTGTTTAGCACAAACGTTGGAGGCAGTGTGACGGAAGAGGGCAAGCGAACCTGTCCTTTTGCTGACCGTCCGATTTTGGAAACGCTTCGCTTGCCCCTTCCGTCACGTCACCGCAAAGCTTCCTGTTTGTTTCGCGTTTGATTTATTCCATTACGCGGCAATATCGGTAACAATTCTGCTCAGGTGCCGCGCCACCTTCCCCTCGGGGGAAGGCTTTCGCTCGCTGAGACGTTTCTGCCAAACGATAAATGCCTGCCACTGCAATCGCGTTTCGGCGTTTGCAACGTTTCCCCGACGGTGTAGGGGAGACCCTTGCGGTCTCCCGACACGTTGTCCTTCCAAACCGTTTTATCCGAGGAAAACAATGATTCCCTATTCGGGCGCACACACGGGTGTATAGTGTAGTAACATAGTTTACAGATTGTACAAGCACATGGTTTACAAC
>CAMJOD010000037.1 GCA_946407465.1 uncultured Clostridia bacterium | reverse complement strand
TACATTCATGACCATAGGCTGCCGCAAAATCTTTCGATTTGCGACAGCCTCTTTGCGTTAGATAAACTTATTCAGCTCTGCGTTATAGGTGTAATCAATCGCCTTGAGCTTGGCTTCTATCTCCGCCTTGTCCGCCTGCAAGTCGTCGCAGAGGGCGTCGAGTGTGGGATAGTCGTCGCGCAGCTTGGTGTTGATGTAGCTGAGCAGAATCATCGGGTCGTTGGGTAACATAGGCTCCTCCTTAATACGTATCCAAAAAATGGTGCTTTTCGCCCTTGGTTTTGTAGGCGAGAACCGCGTCAAGCGCGACGTTGTGCATGCTGTTAAAGATATTTGCCTCCACAGCAGGATTGGTCTTTTTGAGCTGCTGAATCAGGCGCTTTGTCTCCTTGCGCTTGGAAGCGGACTCTTGGTCGTGCTCCTCCTCGGAGAGCGCCTCGGTAAAGCGGCAGGCGCAGCGCAGAAAGGTCAGCTTGTTTTGGTCGCGCCACGCGATAATATCCTCCTCTCGGATATAGTAGAGCGGCCGAATCAGCTCCATTCCTTCAAAATTCGAGCTGTGCAGCTTGGGCATCATGGTTTGAATTTGACCGCCCCAGAGCATGCTCATCAGGGTGGTTTCTATCACGTCGTCATAGTGATGACCGAGCGCGATTTTGTTGCAGCCAAGCTCCTGTGCCTGCTTGTAGAGATGACCGCGGCGCATACGCGCGCAGAGATAGCAGGGCGACTTTTCGACATGGACAACCGAATCAAAAATATTGCTCTCAAAAATATGCAGCGGCACGCCGAGCAGGTCGGCGTTGCTTTCGATTTGCTGCCGGTTGGCAGGGCTGTAGCCCGGATCCATCACCAAAAAAACCAGCTCAAACGGTATTTTGTTATGCCGTTTCAGGTTTTGAAAGAGCTTTGCCATCAGCATGGAGTCCTTGCCGCCGGAGATACAGACGGCGATTTTGTCGTTGGGCTCTACCAGCCTAAAATCCGAAACTGCCTGCGTAAAGCGGTGGCAGAGCTTTTCTTTGAAGCGGCGACGCTTGGTGAGCGACTGCTCAATTGCCAGCCGCCGCGCTTCTTTTTCCGAATATGCTGTCACAAATGATACCCTCGCTTACTGTTCTTCTGTCGCCGCTTCTTCCAAAAGGGCTGCTGTCACAGGCTCCGTGGCAGACGGCTCGGTAGCAGGAGGCTCCGTGGCAGGCGGCTGATTGGTGACAGGATAGGCGTCAAAATTGAAATCCAGAATATAACCGCTTGCTATCACGGGATTAGCGCCGAGCATGACCTTTTCTTCTTGCACAAAATGCGGAACAAGCGCACCGTTTTGAAGCTTGTAGATTTCGCCGAGCTGCGGATTTTGCGCAGTACCGGTCGTTGTGTAGAAGTAGACGTCCTCCGGCTTGTCAATGTCGTAGACAAAGCTGCCGGCTGCCGGCACGGTCAGCTCGTCCGTCTTGCCGGTCTTACGGTTGAATATGTAGTATTTTGCTGTATTTTTGTTATAGAGAATGGCGTCATCGGACGTCGGGCAGGCAAGCAGCAGCTGCGCGTCCACTTTGATTTCGGGCGATTTTTGGAGCTTGCCGTCCGCCGCGGTATAGAGATAGTGGTCGGTATAATGCACACCGGTGCTGTCGGTGAGGAACGAATCCATGCAGGGATTGCCGATGCCGGTGATATAGCCGTGCTGCGCAACCTGACAGTGCGGAATTGCCTCGGTGAAGGACTCGGTGTCAAAATTAAACACATACGCCGCCGCAAGCTGCAAATCCGCGTCCGGATCGTCCGATAACGAACAATAGAGCAGCTCACCGCAGACAAGCGTGCGCTGCGGCGCAAAGGAAACCTCCTCCAGCTGCGTGTTATCCATGGTATCCAGACGGTACTTCCACAACGTGCAGACATCCGGCGTTTGGGCGTCGGTGAGCGCATAGTAAAGCGTGTTGTTGCGCACATGAATCAGCGTGACGTTGTCCGGGAGAGATAAAAGCATTTTTTCGCCGCTGCCGTCTACATTGACAGAAAAGATTTGCCGCTCCTTCTGCGATTCTCTGACATAGTAGACGACGTTGCCGTCTGTCAAAAGCTGACCGTTGTTTGCCGCCTTTGTGATGACCGTGTTGTTGTCGGTAATCTTTTCGCGGAACCGGATGCCGCTGCCGCCGGAGAAAACATACTTTTCACCGGCACCGACAAACCCGTTGCCGGAGACAAAAGCGGTGGTATTCAATTCGGGCAGGGCGGCTTGATCGGAGGTGGCGTGATACGCGGCGGACTTGGTACCGTTTCCGGGCACCAGCACATATTCATCCTTGGTGCGGTCAAAGGTAAAGGCGACTGTTTCGTATGAAATCTTGTCACGCGTCATCGCCTTGACCTCCGCCATATTGCGCAGCACAGTGTCCTTGTTGAGTCCGGTTTCAAGCGCAACGGCGCTCAGTGCCGCCATCGTCACACCGTCCTCCGTGTTGGTGGGACCGATGCGCAGCTCGCGGATTTTGGAGGAAATATCATTATTCTTCGCGGTTTTGGCGTGCATGACAAAGCTGCCGCCGTCATAGTCAAAGGCAGTGTGCGCATCGTTGGCTGACCACTTGGAGGAGGTGATGAATTTGTCGGAACGCTCCGCCTCCAGAACGCGGTTGAGCGCATCGGAAAACTCAGCGCAGTTGACGCCGAAGGCACTCAGCTGCGGCTCGGTTTCGCGTATCAGCAAAAACGCAATCGAACCGGCTATGCCGAGGATAAACACGATAAAGATAATCACCAGCGCAATGCTGCCGCCGTTGTTCTTTTTCTTCTTATTCTTTTTGCGCCTGCCCCTGACGGGCTTGCCGCAGTTGGGGCAGGAAACGGCATTGTCGGGAATGCTGTGTCCGCATTTTTTGCAAATAGCCATAAATCACCTCAATGACAGGCAGGCAGGAGGCACAAAACCCCCTGCCCGTTGCATGTTATATTGTTGTTATAAGGCTTGTACCTGAATAGCGTCGCCGTCTGCGGTCACATGAATGGCGCGCAGTGTGTCGGTCCGGGCGCTAATCATAGCCTCGGCGATTTTCTCCTCTACCTCACGGCGAATGGTGTTGCGCAGGTCGCGCGCACCGCTCTTTCCGTTGCAGGATTTCTTGGCGAGGCAGGCGCATGCCGCTTCGTCAAAGGTAAAGGAAATATGTTTTTCAGCCAGCGTCGGCTCATATTCCTCGAGCATCAGGCGTGCAATATCCACATAGTTGGCTTCGGTGAGGTGGTTAAAGACGATAATCTCATCCACACGCGCGATAAATTCCGGACGCAAAAAGTCCTGCAGTGCCTTCATCACCTTTTCTTTGGAGGCTTCCTCGGCGGTTTTGCCAAAGCCGAGAGCGGTGTCTTTGCCTGCGGAACCGGCGTTGGAGGTCATGACAATAACGGTATTCTCAAAGTTGACCGCTCTGCCGTGCGCGTCTGTGACCTTGCCCTCGTCGAGAATTTGCAGCAGAATATTGAGCACATCGGGATGCGCCTTTTCGATTTCGTCAAAAAGCAACACCGAATAGGGACGGCGGCGCACCTTTTCCGTCACCTGACCTGCCTCGTCATAGCCGACGTAGCCGGGTGGTGAACCGATAATCTTGGAGACCGAATGCTTCTCCATAAACTCGGACATATCGAGTCGAATCAGGGTTTCGGGCGTGTCAAAGAGCTGTTGGCTGAGCACCTTGACCAACTCGGTTTTTCCCACGCCGGTGGGTCCCACAAAGATAAAGGAAGCCGGACGGCGGCGCGGCGAAATCTGACAGCGGCTGCGCTTGATGGCGGAGGCGAGCACCTCCACGGCTTCGTCCTGTCCGATAATCTTCTTTTTCATTTCTTCTTCGAGATTTGCCAGCTTGGAAAGCTCGTTTTCGCGGATACGGGACGACGGAATACCTGTCCACAGCTCAATCACCTTGGCAATATCCTCCTCCGTTACCTTGGCAACCAGCGAATCGGGGTCGATGCTCTCCAGCTCCTTGTCAATGCGCGCCAGACCGGTGTTGACCTCGGCGAGCGCCTTGTAGTCGATTTCATTCATACCGGACAGCTCGTCCTTTGTCTGCAAAAGCGCGTCTCGCTCGTCGGTGAGGGTTTCAAAGCGCTCCATCTGCTTGTTGCGCAGACCGGCGCAGGCACAGCTTTCGTCGAGAAGGTCAATCGCCTTGTCGGGCAAAAAGCGGTCGGTGATATAGCGCTCGGCAAGCACAACGGTTTTGCGCACAATGTCGTCGCTCACCTCGACCATATGGTGCTTTTCGTAGTAGCCCTTGACGCCGGCAATAACCTCGATGGTCTGGGCAATCGTCGGTTCTCCGACCTTGACGGGCTGAAAACGGCGTTCGAGCGCGGAATCCTTTTCGATATATTTGCGGTATTCGTCGAAGGTTGTGGCGCCGATCACCTGCACCTCACCGCGCGAAAGCGCCGGCTTGAGGATGTTGGCAGCGTTCATGGTGCCCTCGCTGTCGCCGGTGCCGACCAGGCTGTGAACCTCGTCGATAAACAAAATCACGTTGCCGCTCTCCTTGACCTCGTTCACCAAGCCCTTGATGCGGCTCTCAAACTGACCGCGGAACTGTGTTCCGGCAACCAGCGAGGTGAGGTCGAGCAGCTGAATCTCCTTGTTTTTGAGACGCGGCGGCACCTTGCCCTGCACAATACGCTGGGCAAGTCCCTCGGCGATGGCGGTTTTGCCGACGCCGGGCTCGCCGATCAGGCAGGGATTGTTCTTGGTGCGGCGCGACAAAATCTGAATCACGCGCTCAATCTCGCTGTCTCTGCCGACGATATTGTCAATTTTTCCCTCTCTTGCCTTGCGTGTCAAATCCTCGCAATAGAGGTTGATGTGTTTTCTCTTCTTTTCTTTTTTATCCTTTTTGGACACGTTCTTGTCAGCGGTCTTGGCATCCTGCTGATTGGTGCCGCCGAACATATTGTTAAAGAACGCCGGAAACGCCGGTGCGCCGTGCGAAAAATCGTCGTCGTCGCTGCCGCCGCTCTCCTGCTGAAACTTGTCCATCTGCTCGGCGAGATTGTTGGCGCCGAGGGACTCCATCAGCTGCGAGAGGTCGCCGCCCTGCATCAGCGTGTTCATCTGATCCTGAACGGTTTCCAAATCCTCGTCCGAAATGCCCATCTTGCTGATCAAGTCTTCAACGGGCTTTATTTTCAACTCCTTGGCGCAGCTCAGACAATAGCCGACGGTGGGAGCGTTCTGTGTTGTGTTGTTTGATACAAAAACTACCGCGGGTCGTTTTCCGCATCTGGTGCAAAGCATAACATTCTCCTTTACAGCTTAGTTGCATAAAGTATAAAATATTCTCTTTCTAAAATCAAGATTGTTCACACAATCTTCACTTTTTTTCGTCATTTTTGGCTTTTATCAGGCGGAAAAAGACGATTCCGTACTGAATAAGAGCGATAATCATCGCCAAAGCGGTGAGGATTAAGCCGATATACACCAGCAGCATGTTCTCCTGACCGGTCAGAATTTTGATGAAAATAATCAGACAGATGACAAAATAGAAGATGACGGTCGCCACCTTGCCGAAGATGTTTGCCGGCGGCGGCGCCACCTTGCACAGCAGGAGAATAAAGCCGCCCAGCAGCATCAAAAACTCCTTTGTCACCAGCACCATCATAATCGGCATAATCGCCGGCATATAAATCACCATGCAGACAGCGACCGAAATCAGCGTCACCTTGTCGGCAATGGGATCGAGAATTTTGCCGAGCGAGGTCACCTGGTTCAGCTTGCGCGCAAAAAAGCCGTCAAAGCAGTCGCTCAGTCCGGAAAGACCGACTATGATGCCTGCCATCACAAAATTCTTATTTAGAAAAAAATATATAAAGGGCGGCACGAGCAAAAATCTGACATAGGTTATCAGATTTGGCACCGTCACCAAGTCCCTTGGCTTAAAGCTCCATTTTTCCATTCTTCCACCCTACCTTGAATACCTAATCTATTTAAAAAACAAAAGCGCATTGAACAGTGAGCCAAACAGCGTGGCATTTTCCGTCAGCGCCGGATTGGTGCAGCTGATGAGCACATACAGCAAGTTGCACAGGAACACGGCGAGCACCGCTCCCTCCAGCGCACCGAGCACGCCGCCAAAGATTTTGTTGACCGCATGTACGCCGGGAATTGAGAACAGCGGCATCACCAAGCGGATAATCATCTTAAAGATGATCCAGAGGAGCGCAAAGACGGCAATCGACACAAACACCGAGAGCAGGAACACGCAAAGTTCGCTCACCGGCTTTTCGATAGCCTGCGCGACGCCGTCTGTCTGCGCCGCCGAGAGCATCATTCTGCCCTGAATCGCCTCGGGCGACACGCCAAAAAGCTTTCCCATGGCTCCGAGCACGCGTTCAAAGCCGTCGGGCAGCGATTGCAGGCTGGTTTTTGCGGCAACCTCCGCACCGCTCTGCGCGATGGTGGTTTGCAGGCTTTCAATCACGGTCTTGTGGAAGAACGCGTCATAGACAGCCTGCGCGATTGCCGACGACAAAAAGTGTGAGATTGCCGTCGCGGCTATCATGGCAGCAAAGTTGAGGAGCGTTCGCGCCGCACCTCTGCGTACCCCCAAGATGATAAAGAGCAAAATCAGCAGTATAATAACAATGGCAGAAATCATAGGCTTCCTTATCCGGCAGCCGAATCAGCGGTGGATTCGGTGTCTCTCAAATCTATTTTTCGAATCTGCGTGACGCTGAGCACATACGCCTCGTTGTCGGAGAACAGAATCAGCCGACGCGCGCCGCTGCCTGCAAAGCAGGTACCGCGCAGCTCACCGTTTTTGTTGTAGACATATATCGTGTTGTTGTCCATCGTCGCCACGGTGTTGTTGTAGGCGCTGACAGAGTCCGAGCCTGCGTTGCTGTCGGCGGCAAACAGCTCGACGCCGTTGTCATTATAGGTTATGAGGTCACACTGTCTGCCGTCACCGCTTTTTGAGAGTGCGAGCGAAAAAGTTTCGGCAGAGGTATTAAAGGAGTAATTCTTGAGCGTTTTGCCCTCATATTCGACCTTGACAACCATGTCCTCGTCCATCATGGCGACATAAGACGCGTTGGCGCCGACAAGCGCACAGCGGCCGCCGCTGATAAAACGGCTGTCGATGATGTAGTCGCCGTCGATTTCGTATTTGCCGATTGGCTCCTCCCTTGAGAAATCCAGCATATACACACCGGTTTTGATTTCGCCGTTATTGTTGCTGATGCCGCTGGCAATGCAGCCGGTGCCGTTCATGTTGATGGCGACGGAGTTGATGTAATATTCTGAAAAAGAATATTTAAAGATGCGGTTGTTGTCGGCGTCGTAGGCGTACAGCTCGCTGTAGAAGCCGTTGCCCTCAACTGCAAGGCAGTATTTGCCGTTCGGCGCCACGTCGCCGGCGTAGATATTGCCCTCCGCAGTGCCGCTGTAACCGTTTTTGTCAAAGGTTGCCATCTGGTAGTTCTTCTCTCCCAAGCCGAAAATGAGAAAGCGATTTTCCGCCGATTTCATCACGGGCTTGGTGTAGCGCAGCTGGGTGTTGTTGACCTCGCCGCCCTTGGAATTGAGGGTGACAAAGGAGGTGTCGGAGGCATAGGCGACGCGGTTCTGCGTAACCGCCACATTGCCCTGCGCCACGTCGCTGCCGACGATATTGACCGGATAACCGGAGGACGGCGCACCCATGAGCTCGTAATTCCACCAAACGCTGATATTATTCCACGTCAGCTTGTCGCGGAACGCAAAGGCGAACACAATCACCGCCAGCAGCAGCGCTCCCAACACGCCGAGCAGTATTTTTTTGATAACCTCCGGAGATATGCGCGCCGGCTCCTGTTCATAGTCGTCGAGCGGCACATCCTCGTAGCTGATGACGGTGCGCTCGTTTTTGGATTTGTTCTCCGCGAACCGTCCTTTTAAATTTTTGAACATTAGCTCACCCTATTCACTCAGTCACTCATAATGTACCTGATTCAAATATAAGCCGCATGCCTGCGCGGTCGGACCGGCAAGCTGTCTGTTTTTCGCGGCGAGAATAGCGGGTATTCCGTCCGGCGGAATCTTGCCCTGTGCAATGCGCAGGAGCGTTCCCACCATAATCCGCACCATATTATATAAAAATCCGTCCGCTTCCACGCGCATCATCACCATATCACCGTCGCGCGTGACGGAAAAATGTCTGACCTCGCGCGTCATATCTCCCGGTTCGCGGTTGTCGAGCGTACAAAAGGAAGTAAAATCATGCCGTCCCACATACGCCTGTGCCGCTTGGTGCAGCTGTTCCGCGTTGAGTGGATAGCGGTAGTGGAGGGCGTAGCCGTCCAAAAACGGATTGCGAACCGGACTGTTCCAAATCTTGTAGATGTACTCCTTGCTTTTGCAGCTGTAGCGCGCGTGAAAGTCGGCGCCGACCTCCTTGCAGCCCAGCACCGCTACCGACAGCGGCAGCCAGCGGTTGAGTGCCGCCGCCAACCGTTCACACGGAATCGGGTGCTGCGTTTTGACGCTGATACAATACATATTGGCGTGTACGCCGGTGTCGGTGCGGCTGCAGCCCTTGATGTCAAAGCTGTCGCCGATGATTTTGGTCAGCGCGTTTTGAAAAGCCTCCTGCACGGTAAAGGCGTTTTGCTGAATCTGCCAGCCGTGAAAATGCCTGCCGTCGTAGCAAATGGTGAGCAGCAGATTTCTTATATCGCGGCTTTGAAAAGAATGTTGCATACAATCACTCCGCCAATGACAAGCGCCATGACGACAAACGCGGCAGCGTCACGTCGCGCCATATGGATTTGTTTCATACGGGTTCTGCCTGCGCCGCCTCGGTAACAGCGGCATTCCATCGCCGTCGCCACGTCATAGGCACGCCGGAAAGCGGACACAAACAGCGGTATCAAAATGGGCACCAGCGCCTTGACGCGCTTGACAAGGTTGCCCGACTCCATGTCCGCGCCTCTCGCCTTTTGCGCCTGCATAATCTTATCGGTTTCCTCCAGCAAGGTCGGGACAAACCGCAGCGCGAGCGACATCATCATAGCGATTTCGTGTACGGGAAAATGAATGACGCGCAGGGGCTTCATCAGCCGTTCTATCGCGTCGGTCAGCTCTGTCGGCGAGGTGGTAAACGTCAGACACGAGCTGGCGAGAATCAGGCAGATAATGCGCGTGGTGACAAAGACCGCGCGGTTGATGCCGTTCAGGGTAATTTTGAAAATCCACCACTGCCAAATCGGCTCGCCCGAGCCGTAAAACAAATTGAGCAGCGAGGTGAACAGCACGATAAAAATAATCACCTTCAGGCTTTTGAAATAAAACTTCGGCGAAATGCCGCTAAGTATCAAAAACAACGCCGTAAAGACGGCGGTGACAGCCAGCGCCGGATAGCTGAAGGTACAGAATAATATGACAATATGCGCGATAAACAAAATGATTTTCGCGCGTGGATCGAGCCGGTGAATCAGGCTTTTTCCGGGAAAATACTGTCCGAAAGCAACATCTCTCACCAGAGCTTCCCCTCCTTTTTCAGCAGCGGCAGCAGTGCGCGGAACGCCTCGTCCACCGTAAGCACGCCATCGGGCACGTCCAGTCCGCGGCGGCGCAAATCCTGCATAATGGCGGTTATCTGCGGCACACTCAGTCCCCACTGCTTCAGCCGGTCGCCTTGGCTGAACACCGTGCGCGTCGGCTCAAACAGCACCAGATTGCCCTTGTGCATCACAATAATGCGGTCGGCAACGCGCGCAATATCCTCCATGCTGTGCGTAACAAGCAGAACGGTGTTTTGCCGCTCCTGATGATAGCGCGTAATCTGGCTGAGGAGCACCTCGCGTCCCATCGGGTCAAGCCCCGCGGTCGGCTCGTCCAGCACCAGCACCTCGGGATTCATGGCGATTACGCCGGCAATGGCGGCACGTCGTTTTTCTCCTCCCGACAGCTCAAAGGGTGATTTTTCGAGCAGCTCGGGCTTTAGTCCCGTAAAGTCCGCCGCGTCACGGATTGCCTGTTCCAGCGCGGCGCCCTCGAGTCCGCGGTTTTTGGCGCCGAAGGCTATGTCCTTTCGGACGGTTTCTTCAAACAGCTGGTACTCCGGATACTGGAACACCATGCCCACCTTGAAGCGCACCTCGCGGATTTTTTTCGGCTCCGCCCAGATGTCCTTGCCGTCGAGCAGAACTTGTCCCTCCGTGGGACGCATCAGACCGTTGAGCATCTGCATCATGGTGCTTTTGCCCGAGCCGGTGTGACCGATGACGCCAATCAGCTCGCCGCGGTGAATTTGCAGGCTGACCCGGTTGACGGCACGCTTTTCAAAGGGCGTGCCCTTTCCGTAAACATAACTGAGATTTTTCAGCTCCAGAACACAACTCATCGCATTGCCTCCCCGAGCAGCGCCACACAGTCCTCCCGTGTGAGCGGAATATGATTTATCTTTAAGCCGCAGCCGCGCAGTTTATAGGCAAGCTCAGCGGATTGCGGCACGTCTAAACGGTGTTTTTTCAGCAGCTCCACCTGAGAAAAGACCTCCTCCGGTGTGCCCTGCGTCAGTATTTTGCCGCTGTCCATCACGACCACACGGTCGGCGAGCACCGCCTCGTCCATAAAATGCGTGATGAGCACAACGGTCATTTTTTGTTCTCGGTTGAGCTTGAGCAGCGTGGAGACAACCTCCTGTCTGCCGCTTGGATCGAGCATGGCGGTTGGCTCATCCAGCACAATGCACTGCGGCTGAATTGCCAGAATACCGGCAATGGCGACGCGCTGCTTTTGTCCGCCGGAGAGCTTGTGCGGCGCATGCTCGCGGTATTCGTACATATCGACCGCCTTTAGCGCCTCGTCCACCCTTCTGCGGATTTCGGCAGGCTCCACACCGAGATTCTCAGGACCGAACGCCACATCCTCCTCCACAATGCTCGCCACAAGCTGATTGTCGGGATTTTGTAGCACCAAGCCGATTTTTTCGCGGATTGTATAGGTATTTTCTTCCACAGAGGTGTCGTCGCCGTCGATGATGACCTTGCCGCTGTCGGGCAGCAGCATGGCGTTGAGCTGCTTGGCGAGCGTGGATTTGCCGCAGCCGTTGTGGCCGATGACCGCCACAAACTCGCCGCGCTCCACATCAAGGCTCACGCCGTCCACCGCATAGCGGACCGGCTTGCCCTCCTCGATTTCATCATAGCTGAAACGCACGTCCTGAATAGAAATAAAACTCATTTCGATTTCTCCCAGATTGCGGTGGAGCCGCACGGCAGCACAAGTCCCGTGTCGCTCACGCGCAAACCGATTTCGTCTCCCGACACCCTGCCGCCGAAATCCTTTTGCAGCAGCATGCCGAGCAAATATTCCATGACCGCAGGAGAAAGTCCCGTGGTGTAGGAGTTGAGGATAAAAAACACAGGGTCGTCACTGAGCACCTGCTTGCACAGATTCACCAGTGAAAAAAGCTGTTCTTCCAGCTTCCACACCTCGCCGCCGGGGCCTCTGCCGTAGGACGGCGGATCCATAATAATGCCGTCATAGCGGTTGCCGCGGCGGATTTCGCGCTGCACAAACTTTACGCAGTCATCCACCAGCCAGCGAACCGGACGGTCGGCAATGCCGCTCGACTGCGCGTTTTCCTTTGCCCACTGCACCATGCCCTTTGACGCGTCCACATGACAGACAGAAGCGCCTGCCTGCATACACGACAGCGTGGCGCAGCCGGTATAACCGAACAGATTGAGGATTTTCAGCTCACGGTTCGCGCTCCGGATTTTTTCGGCGGCAAAATCCCAGTTGACCGCCTGCTCGGGAAACACGCCTGTGTGCTTGAAGCCCATCGGCTTGATATTAAAGGTCAAATCCCGGTAGCCGACAGTCCAGCGGTCGGGCACTTTTTTGTAGGTTTCCCAATAGCCGCCGCCCTTGTTGGAGCGGTGATAACGCGCGTGCGCCGAACGCCACAGCGGATTCTTTCTGTCCGTATCCCAAATAATCTGCGGATCGGGTCTGATCAATACAATATTGCCCCATCTCTCCAGCCGTTCGCCGGAGGAGGTGTCGATTAATTCATAATCCTTCCAATTATCAGATAAACGCATATGGTTTCCTCATTCTTTTAGAGTTAAGAGTGGAGAGTTAAGAGTTGAGAGTTGAGTAAAGGGTCGCTTCGCTCCGAATTTGTATTTTTATTGCAGTATAGGATAGGTCGTGCGCAATCTTGCCTTGTGATTGTAGGGGCGCACCCATGTGTGCGCCCGGATAGGGAACCGTTGTTTTCCTTGGATAAAAATGGTTTGACAGGACGCCGCGGTATCGGAACCACCGCGCTGTCCGTCCCGACCAAATCTCAACTCTCAACTCTTAACTCTTAACTCTCAACTCTTAACTCTCTCAAAGCTCTCTCAAAGCTCCGAATACTCAAAAAACTAATTGCCAAACAGATTCGGCTGTGTCACCGCTCCCTGCACGGCTCCCTTCGGGAAGCTGTAGCCGAGGTGGCGGCAGCCTTCGGCGGTGATGCAGCGACCGCGCGGTGTGCGGCTGAGAAAGCCGATTTGGAGCAGATAGGGTTCGTAGACGTCCTCAATCGTGACCGCTTCTTCACCGATAGCGGCGGCAAGGGTTTCCAAGCCGACGGGACCTCCGTTATAAAAGCGGATAATTGCCTCCAGCATACGGCGGTCGTTGTTGTCAAGTCCCAGCTCGTCGATTTCAAGGCGGTCGAGTGCGGTTCTCGCGGTGTCGAGGGTAATCACGCCGTCGCTCATCACCTGTGCAAAGTCACGCACGCGCTTGAGCATGCGGTTGGCGATACGCGGTGTGCCGCGTGAACGCGAGGCGATTTCGATGGCGCCCTCGTAGTCTATTTGAATACCGAGAATACCGGCGCTGCGCGTGACGATGTGCGCCAGCTCCTCGGGTGTATATAATTCCAGACGCAGCAGCACGCCGAAGCGGTCGCGCAGCGGCGCGGTGAGCTGACCGGCTCGGGTAGTGGCTCCCACCAAGGTAAAGCGCGGCAGCGGCAGATGATAGGACGCCGCCATCTGTCCCTTTCCGGTGATAATATCTATCGCAAAGTCCTCCATAGAGGGGTACAATACCTCCTCCACGGCGCGGCTCAGGCGATGGATTTCGTCGATGAACAGCACATCGCCCTCGTTGAGATTGGTCAAAAGCGCTGCCAAATCGCCGGGCTTTTCAATAGCGGGGCCGCTGGTGATACGGATATTCACCCCAAGCTCATTGGCGATAATGCCGGCGAGCGTCGTCTTGCCCAGTCCGGGCGGTCCGTAAAGCAGCACATGATCGAGCGTTTCGCGGCGGATTTTTGCCGCCTCAATATAGACGCGCAGGTTTTCCTTTGCCTTTTCCTGTCCGATATATTCGTCCAGATTCTTCGGGCGCAGCGGATTCTCTCCCTCAACGGTATCGGAAGGGATTTCGGCAGGATCCATTATGCGGTTTTCAAAGTCAAATTCATCCGAAAAATGCGTATTTGCCATCTTACTGTCTTCCCATCTGCCTTAAAGTCATGGCGATTAGCTGCTCCACCGGCAAATTGCCGTCAAATTCCGCCAGCACCGGACTGACCTCCGCCGGCGCATAGCCGAGCACGCCGAGCGCTTCAATCGCCTTGGAGACGTTGCCGCCTGCCGCGCTGACCGCTGTGGCGCTGACAGCCGCAAAGCCGGTGTCGGTTGCCGACGCCTTTGCGAGCTTGTCCTTTAACTCGAGCACAATGCGCTGGGCAATTTTTTTGCCAATGCCCTGTGCGCGTGTGATGGTCTTGACGTCGTCGGTGGCAATCGCCATGGCAACCTGCTCGGGAGAGAGCTCCGAGAGCAGCGCCAAGCCTGCCTTGGGTCCCACGCCGCTGACGCTGATAAGTGTTTTGAACGTGTCCAGCTCGGTTTTTGTGGCAAAGCCGAACAGCTCCATGGCGTCCTCGCGGACATTGAGGTAGGTATAGAGCATGACCTCGCTGCCGGGCTTGAGGGTTTTGAGCGTATTGAGCGTCGTCTGACACAAAAAGCCGACGCCGCCGCACTCCACCACGGCGCCGGTCGCGGTGGTCTGAATCAGTTTTCCTCTAACGGAATATAGCATAACAACCTCTAAATCGTTCGTTGATTGAGCAGCCGGCGCAAATCGGAGCCTGCTGCCTGCGCGTGGCAAATCGCAATTGCCAGCGCGTCCGCCGTATCGTCGGGCTTGGGCACCTCATCGAGATGCAGCAGCCGCCGCGTCATTTCCATCACCTGCGGCTTTTTTGCCTTGCCGTAGCCCGTGACGGCTGTTTTGACCTGCAAGGGCGTATATTCAAACACCGGTATATGCAGCTTTTGCGCTGCCAACAGCGTGACGCCCCTCGCCTGCGCCACCTTGATGGCGGTGGTTTTGTTGGTTTGAAAATAGAGCTTTTCGATGGAAACCGCATCCGGACGGCACCGCTGCAAAATTGCGGTCAGCTCGTCATAGATAATCTCCAGCCGCTCGTTAAAATCGGTATGCGCCTGCGTTTCGATTGCACCGTAGCCGAGCGCCTGATACGTGTTGGCGCGAAAGCGCACGGCTCCCCAGCCGACAATGGCATAGCCGGGGTCAATTCCAAACACAATCAAAATCATTCCTCCGCCGATAGACATAGTGATACATTCTAAAACATTATAACACACATCATCTGTTTTAGCAAGCACTTTATTAGCGGCCGTCGTCCGCTTTCAGCTCCATGGCGGGGCTGTCACCGCAGCACAGCAGCAAGGTCTGTCCCTTCGGCACATAGCCGAAACGGTAGCTCTGCGCGGACGCGTCGTCAAAGATAACAAGCGTTTCATCATCTGTCAGGCACAAGCCGGCAATAACAGCGGTTTCGCCGCCGTTTTGGAGCGTCAGCGCGGCGTTGTCGCCGTCAAATCGCAGCGAAACGCTTCCGCCGCCCTTGGCGTGTCCTGTCCAGCTGTATTGCCGCAGCTCCGCCTGATTGCCGGCTTGCGTCCGCGCGCAGCCGCACATGAGAAACAGCATCACGGCTGCCAAGCATACGAGTTTTTTCATACAATCCCTCCGCATCATCTTTTATTGATTCATACGACGGCAGGAAACTTTTTATGCACAGCCGTTTGACTCTTGCAATCGGCGCGTATTTTTGCTATAGTATTAACGAACGCCATTTAATACTAAGTACCATCAGAAACGGAGGGAAACGCCTTGCAGCACGAAATCTTGACCAATTGCGCAGTTTTTGCGCCCGACGGCGAAGTCAAGCGCGGCGGTTGGGCAAGAAAACCGTTGTTCCGCTACAACAAGGAAGCGAGCAAGACAAACGGCAGGCACGGTGAGCGCGACTGTTATTTTGTGAATAACGGCGAGGTGTCGCTCTATCTCTCCGTGGAAAACTACGGTCTGGAATTTTCGGTGCATATCGCGGTTGCCGATTTGAAGCGCGGCGGCGTAATCAGCGACTGTATTTTCAAAAAATGGAACATCATCAAGCACGCGCTGCCCTATGACAGCGACAACGGCGAATTTCTCTACTCCGACAAGCGGCTGCAGCTGCAGCTCACGCACACACCGACGGGCAGAATCCTAAAGGGTGACTTTATCGACTTTGCCAACAGCATAAACCTCTATTTTAACCTTTCTCTCAAAAACAATATGGGCGATACACTTCAGGTATTGGCGCCGTTTGAGCGCAACCGTAAGTATTTTTATCTCAAATCCTTTGCGCCCAAGTTTGTCGCAAGCGGTATTATCCGCGTGGGCGGCATGGAATATTCTCTAAGCGAAAATACAAGCCGCGCCTATTTTGATTCCACGCGGTTCTCCAAGCCCTTTCGGCACAAATATTTTCGCCTGAGTGCAGATAGTCCGGTTGACGGCAGGCGCGTTTCGCTCTGTCTTGCCAGCCGCATCGGCGACAACCGGCTCGGCAACGAAAACTGCTTTTTTACGGACGGCGCCCTGCACAAGCTGGGAAGCGTTGTCATAAAAGGCAACAAGCGGCTCGACCGTCCGTTTTTCTTCACCACTGCCGACAAGGCGCTCGACGTCACCTTTAAGCCCTTTACCGTCGGCGGCGCATCCATGTCGGCTGCCATGCTGAGCACCACGGTGATATTCGGCAGACTCTACGGCGAGATTCGGCACAACGACCTCAAGACGCCGCTGACAGTTGACAACATGCAGGCGCACCTGGTTTTTACGGAGCTTTGAGGGACAGGCGCTTGCAAAACGCCGAAGAATATGCTATACTGTTTTCATAACTTACTTAATTGGTGGGATTTATATGAAAATATCGACAAAGGGCAGGTATGCGCTGCGGTTTTTGCTGGATTTGGCGGAGCATAAGAACGACGGTTTCGTTGCGCTCAAGGACGTTGCCGAGCGGCAGAAAATCTCAAAAAAATACTTGGAGCAGATTATCCCGATTCTCAACAAATCGGACATTCTCAACGCGAACCGCGGCTATCAGGGCGGCTACAAGCTCGCCAAGGCGCCGGAAAAATACACCGTCGGCGACATTCTGCGGCTGACCGAGGGAAGCTTGGCGCCGGTCGCCTGCCTGGACTACGACCCGATTCAGTGTGAACGCAGCCGCGACTGTCTGACGCTGCCGGTCTGGAAGGGCTTGTATGCGGTTATCACCGAGTATCTCGACAACATCACCCTGCAGGATATTTTGGACAACAACACTGCGCTTGCGGCAAATGACTATGTTATCTGACAGTCAACTCTCTGCATAAGCAGCCGAATTGAAGTGAGAAAACTGCGATATTCACTATGCAAAACGGAGCAGGCAACCAACCTGCTCCGCTTTTTTAGTATGACGGGCATATCAATGCTCTGTGGTGAAAGTCCACCGAGGCGTA
>CAMJOD010000036.1 GCA_946407465.1 uncultured Clostridia bacterium | reverse complement strand
ACAAACATAAAGGTAAAAAAGTCGAATGAAAACGCGGCGTGCTCCATGCCGTTGAGGTGAACCTTGACGGCATGCAGCGCCTTGATGCCGACCGAAAAGGCAAACCAGTAGACAAATACCGTGAACGCGGGCTTGACTGCCGCCCAGAGCGGACCGATGACAGCGCCCTTGTAGGTTTTGATAAGCTCATTTTTCGCCAAAAGAAAAATCTGCTTGCCAAAGCCCTTGTGTTCTTTCCAAATTGAAGTGAACAAAGCTTTTTACACATCCTTAAAGACAGCGAAAGACCTTGCTTCCGCCGAAGATATTCATATACATTATATAATATTTAAAAAATTTGTCAATCTGTCAATACCCCAAAAAAGTCTTAAGGTTTGCGGCAATTATAGATAAATACACCATGCTTCACACCGCGCCGATATGAAAGACGCGCTGCGCGTTTTTGTACATCAGATTGGCATAATCCTCCGCGCTGAGCAATCCGCGCAGCTCGTGAAAATATTGCTGATAGAGCGAGCGGTCGCCGGTTTTGTTGCGGAGCAGCGTGTCGGCGCCGTCGATGGGATTGTCGGTGCCAAAGAGCATTTTTTCGCTGCCGCAGCGGCGAATCGCCTCCAGCGTCGTCTCAAGCGGCACCCAGGTGGTGTCGCCGTAGAGGTTGGGGAGCTTGCCCAGCAGGTCGAGCGCCTGCCGGTTGTCGGTGCCCAAATCAATATGCACCATCACAAAATCAATCTCCGGATGGCGCTTGGCGGCGTTGTAAAGGTGCGGCGACATGGCTTCCTCACAGCCGCCGGTGTGCGAGACCACAGGCAGTCCCAGCTCCGCCGCCAACGCGTAGACAGGCTCCAGCCGCGCGTCGTCAGGCGCGGTGCGCGAGTGAAAGGGGTGGAGCTTGAAGCCGTAAATCATCTCGCGGTTTTCTTTTATTATCTGCACAAATTCGCTGTCGGGCAGCTCCTGCCGAATCCGCAGCCACGGCAAAACGCCGAGCTTTTGCGGCGCCTTTTTCGCGACCGCCAGTGTGCGGCGCAGCAGCTCGTTTTGCGGTGTTTGCCATTCCACGGGCACAGGGGCTCCTTCGTGGTCATTTTCCGCTCCCTCAATATTGCTCACAAGCGAAAAGTCAATGCCGTAGCGTTCCATGGAGCCGAGCAGCATGTCGGCTGTCATATGGAACGGCGGCAGCACACCGATGTGGGTGTGGGTGTCGATAATCACAGCCATCCCTTCTTTCTAATCATAGTATAACAGTTATTGACGGAGATGTCTATATGTTTTGAAAACCAGACAAATTTTTGTTGAATTTGTTTGACTTTTGGCGTGCTGTTTGTTACAATAAGTAATAAAACTTGTTGTTGGGGAGCGAGGATATGGATAACTATTATCAACAGGGCGGCAAGCAGCCGAAAAACAATAATTTGGTAAAAATCATGTTGATAATCGCGGCAGCAGTCGTGCTGATTGCGGTAATGCTGGTGGTTGCCCTTTGGGTCACCAACCGGGACAGGCAGAACGGCAGCGCCGCCGACGCGCCGCAGGCTCCTGCCGCAACCGTGCAGCCCGTCACCGAAGCGCTTATCCGTATGCCCGACATGAAGGGGATTTCAAAGGAGGACGGCATCGAAAAGCTCGCCAAGCTGAACCTCAAGACGGAAATTGTCGAGGTGGAGTCCGACAAGGCGAGAGAGGGCTATGTGTTCAATCAGGTTCCCTCCAAGGACGCCGAGCTGCATCCCGGCGAGACCGTGACACTCTATGTCGCCAAGGCAAAGCCCACGCAGGCTGTCACGCAGGCGCCGATCCAGCGCGTGACCGTGCAGCCCACCCAGGCGCCTGTGCCGGTGCCTGCGCCCTCCAACCGCTATCTGTTCTGCATTGCGGAGGACTATGTTTCCCTGCGCACCGGAAAGAGTGCGGAGTACCGCGAGCTGACCAAGATTCCCAGAGGCGACAGCATGCTCTATATCGAGACGTCCGGCAACTGGTACTATGTGCAGTACGGCAACCTCAAGGGCTATGTCCACGGCGACTATGTTTCGTTTGATTCCTCTGCGGCAATCAATCACAGCGGCTCCAACTATTCTGCCAACAATTCGCCCAAAACCTACACAAACACCCTGCGCTGCACCGCTAATGATTTTGTCTCGCTGCGCACTGGTCCCAACAAATCCTACTACGAGCTGGCAAAGATTCCGCGCGGCTACACCATGACCTTCATCAGCTACAGCACCAACGGCTGGCTTTATGTGCAGTACGGCAGCCAAAAGGGCTATGTCTACAGCGACTATGTGGCGTTTGAATAATGCGGTTTTAGTTTCATATATATGTATATGAATAACCGGACAGCTTCCGGCGCAGCAGTTTGGCGGCTGCTGCGCTTTTGTCATGCGTTGCCGTGCGTCAGCATAAAGTTGACAGACAGAAGAATACTTGTTATAATAAAAGCAAGGGTAAACGGCTTTTATGCTTTTTTTGATAAGACACTTTAAAACATGTATTAAAGGGCTTTATCGGAAAACAGTAATAGTACAAGGTTGTGTGTTTTCCGCTTGCTTACCCGCAATCTATGAGGAGTGAAATGAACATGAAAGCAACCTGCAAGCTTTTGGCTCTGGTGTTGGTATTGGTGTTGGCGCTGGGCGCCGCAGCCTGCTCCGGAGGCAGCAGCAGTGCCCCCACCGGTGACGCTGCGTCAGAGACCGCCGCGGCAACGGAGAAAAAAGAAGTGGAAACGCTCGTTTTGGAGAGCAAAGCCGCCAGAAAAACACTCGTTGTCTATTTTTCGGCGACCGGCACCACCAAGCGTGTCGCAGAAACCGTCGCGTCTATTATGAACGCGGATTTGTACGAAATAGTTCCGGCACAGCCCTACAGCGAGGCTGACCTCAACTATGAGGACGAGAGCAGCCGCGCCTATACGGAACAGCACGACAGCGCTGCCCGTCCTGCAATCGGCGGCGAAGCGCTCTCGCTTGACGACTACGGCAGAATCTATCTGGGTTATCCGATTTGGTTCGATCAGGCGCCGCGCATCATCAATACGTTTTTGGAGAGCTATGACCTGAGCCAAAAGACGATTATTCCGTTTTGTACCTCCAACAGCAGCGAAATCGACAATTCCGTCGCGGCGCTGTCCGATACCGTCACGTGCAAAAAGTGGCTGAAGGGCTACCGCTTCGGCGCAGACGCAACCGAGGAGGACATCAGGCAGCTGGTCAACGGCAGCAACTTGTAATACAATCAAACAAAAGCCGACTCAACCGAGCCGGCTTTCTTTATTAAAACAATCAGGGTTCAATATTTCTCTTGCCCTTAAAGACAACCGCGAGCATGCCGGAGCCGACGTGGGAGCCGATAACGGGTCCTATGTCGCAAATCTGCACTTCCTTGAACATGCCCTTAATCGCCTTGCGCAGCTCCTTTGCACCGGCGAGGTTGTCGGCGTGCGCCACAAACGCGATATTCTTTTTGGAATCAACCGCGTCGCGCTTGGCGTACTTTTCAAGGGTGGGAATCACGTTGCTCTTGCCTCTGACTTTGGTGACGTTCACCAGCTTGCCGGTTTCGTCGCAGCTCAGCAGCGGCTTGATTTGGAGCGCCTTGCCAAAGGTGGCGGTCAGCGCCGAGATTCTTCCGCCGCGCTTGAGCTGGTCGAGGTCGTCCACCACAAACCAGTGCGCGATTTGGTCGCGCGTCTCGGTGATGAACTGCTCCAGCTCCTCAATTGTCGCGCCCTTGACATATTCTTTGCCGGCGAGATATACCAGCAGACCGAGTCCGGCGGAGTCGCAGCGCGAATCAAGCACCACAATTTTGCGCCGGGGATACGCCTCGCGCAGCTCTCTGACAGCAATCATGCAGGTGTCATAGGTGCCGCTCAAGCCCGTTGAAATGCCTGTATAAAGCACATCCTTGCCTGCCTTGAGATAGGCTTCAAAAATGCTCTTGAAGCTCATATAGTTAATCTGCGTGGTTTTGGGCATGGCGCCCTCGCGCATGGCTGCGTAAAACTCATCCAGCGACATCATACGGCAGTCGGGATAGTGCTGATACGTCTTGTCCTCAATCTGAAATTCCATCGGCAGCACTCTTACGCCTGCCTCGGTCGCCTGCTTCTGCGTCAAATCGCAGGAGGCGTCGGTCATAAACACATAGTTATACTTCATCCTTTATCCCTCCGGTTCGTGTTTTTTCTTTTTTATTGTATCAAAAACAGGGGCAAAAGTCAACGCATATCGGGCGAATTGTTTTCATATAATATGGCGGAGGTGTTTAATATGGATTGCCGGCTCAGCGACCTCAAACACAAGGAGGTCATCAGCGCCGTGGACGGTGTGCGCATCGGCGTGGTGGACGACATTATAGTGGATACAAAAACCGCCTGCGTTGTAGCTTTTGTAATATTTAACCGTTATTTCTTGTACGGAATATTCAAAAAAGGGGAGGATTTTATTATTCCTTGGGAGAAAATTCAGCTAATCGGTGAAGACGCTGTAATTATTTCCTGCAAAACCCCGAAACTTCAAAAAAAGGCAGGAAAATGGCTGTTTTTCGAGAAAATTCGAAATTTTTTCACTTTTTAATATTTCGGCACAACTGCCTATTTCATTATATTATTTTTGTATAACACGCCCAAATTATCATTCTAAAAAAGAATTAAAATCTGATATGTGACAAAACTGTGACAAAAATAACAAGCCGATTCAAAAGGGCAAGC
This sequence comes from uncultured Clostridia bacterium, assembly GCA_946407465.1. Classification (GTDB taxonomy): domain Bacteria; phylum Bacillota; class Clostridia; order Oscillospirales; family Acutalibacteraceae; genus Ruminococcoides. Next base: position 12,277 of record CAMJOD010000036.1, on the reverse strand, counting down.
TTGCAATTTGACAGAATATATGGTTTAATACTATTGAAATTGTGTGTTTGATAAAATTTTACGACTAAAGACGTCACCCGACATTCCCGCTTGCACAGCGTTTTTTGACAGCCTGTGCGAGACGGTCGGGCTAATCAAAGGGAGGACAAATTTTTGAAGACTACAACCCACTCACATAAGCATTACAAATCCGAGCACAGCGCACCCAAGGCTTCCAGAAAAGGCCGCAGGGCAGTCAAGGCAGCATCCGCAGGCTTTGCAGCAGTGTTCGCGGCAGCCGCTTTTATCGTTCCCACCACCACCATGGCGCCGGGCGTTGAGGCGTTTGCCGACAGCAGAAGGGCATCCTATTCGGTAGGCGATATTGACAAGTTTTCGTCTGTTATCAAGGGCGAGAGCAAGCCGGCTCAGGCAGCTGTGGCTGCAAAGACAGCCACCGTCAAAAAGACAGCGGCACCTGCCGCCGACACCCAAAAGGCAGCCGCCGCCAAGCAGACCGACAAAAAGTCCGCTTCTTCTGCAACCTCTGCAGCCGCTTCTTCTTCCTCCGCAGCGGAGACCAAAAAAGCGACTGTCAAGGCTGTTGCCGAGAGCAAAAGCCCGTCGAGTACCGTCACCAAGGACATGGAGAGCTATTCCTCCTATTATGATGAGGAATCCTACAGCTACGACGCGTACGATTACAGCTACGATGATTACGACTACGGCTACAGCGAAAGCTACGACGACAGCAGCTCTACCTACAGCTATGATGACGAGGACGACGATTACGGCTACGATGATTACAGCTACAGCAGCTCGTCAAGCGCTCTGCTCAGTATCGCCAATCCCGATTATAGCTACACCGCCAAGCATGTCAGCCTTTCTTCCTACGACAGAGCCAAGCTCGAGCGTCTGGTGATGGGCGAGGCAGGCACAATGGGCTACACCGGCTGCGCGGTTGTGGCGCAGGCGATTCGCGATGCGATGAACCGTTCGCACACCAGCTCCATTGACGCCATCATCAGTGAGTACCAGTATTTCGGCTCCACCAACATTCAGCCGAATGCCGACGTAAAGAACGCGGTATCCTTTATCTTTGACCAAGACGGTATCGCTGTGCAGCACCGTGTTATGTGCTTCTACATCGGCTACAGTGCGTGGCATGAAACACAGACCTTCCTGTGCGAAATCGGCGGCGTAAGATTCTTTGACCTGAACGTAGCCTGATACAGACTATACAAAGAATATGCAGACCTCACACCTCCAAACGGCGGTGTGAGGTTTTTTCGTGTCCGAGCCGCATTTTCAAAATTCCCATAAAATGCAAAGCGGCAGCATTTTTCGAAACGGATTGTATTTTGACAAGAACAACCTCTAATACATTTTTGGCAAAAGAATACCCCGGCAGTCCGGAGACTGTCGGGGTGATTTTGGCAGGATGGAAAATGAATTACGCCTGATTCTTGAGCTGAACGGCACCAATGATGTAGAGAACGGGAAGTACCAGACCGGTGATGATGGTTACTACCTGAACGCCTGCGCCGCCGGTTGCGAAGAATACGTTACCTGCAACAGAGAGAACCGCGCAGATGATACCGAAGACGAGCAGGGTTTGTGCCTGAGCGGGATTGTTCCAGTTGTTCTTGCCCTTTACGCCTGCGATGATTTCAAATACAGAGCCGGCAATCAAAAGAATGGTACCAACCCACAGCAGACCCATAATGGGACCGACATATTGGCCATTGGCGTTGTTTGCCAGAGCTTGCTGTCCCTCAGGCGTGCTGAGCAGTGCGGTGCCGGCTGCGATGAGAATCGTGGTGATAAGACTGCCGACTGCGCCGATGATACCGCCGATCATCATGATGATGCTGACGACCTTTAAAAGTTTAGATCCTTTTTCTTCCATGAGATGTTCCTCCTAAAATGAAAAAATATTGGTTTTTTAACCATTTTCATTATAACACAATATTGCGGTTTTGTATATTACATTTTTGTAACAGCTCCCTGTTTGTGGCTATTTTGTTGATTATTCACAAGCTGTTGTGTGCTTTTTTCTGTCAGTTGTACATAATCGTTAGTATAACGCCTGCGCCTGCCGCATATACTGACAAAAAAGGAGTGCAGTATTATGATTCAGATTAATTGGAAGAAAATTCTCACCTACGCCGTTTCGGCGCTGATACCGCTCGGGTTGGGCGCACTGACCGGTTATTTGATTTCCGGCTCGATGGATTACGCCATGCTCAACAAGCCGCCGCTCGCGCCGCCGCCGTTTCTTTTTCCCGTTGCGTGGAGTATTCTCTATCTGTTGATGGGCATTTCCTATGGCATGCTGCGCACGCGCGACCTCGCCGACACCGCCGTCAATACCGCCTATTTTGGGCAGCTGGCGGTCAATCTGCTCTGGCCGGTGTTCTTCTTTGTGCTCAAATGGCGGCTGTTTGCGTTCATTTGGATTGCGGTGCTGGTGATTCTTGTTATTGTCATGGCGGTGCGCTTTTATCAGCGGCACCGGACAGCCGGACTTTTGCAGCTGCCCTATATCGCGTGGACGCTGTTTGCGTCGTATCTCAACCTTTCTATGTATCTGCTGAACAAATAAACAAAACAAATATTGTATATTGTCCTGAAATTTCGATTTGTGCAAAAAAATTGTAGAAAATTGCGGATAACTGTGTTATAATATACCTAAGTTTGACGGCATGTTTGCCGACATGCAAACGGAGAGAAGAATATTATAAAGAAACAGCAATATTTTATTGCACAAATGCAGATAGGATGAAATTCTATGGACGTCACTATTATCTTTAGCATTATCAGTGTACTCGGCGGTCTCGGTCTGTTTTTGATCGGTATGAAGCAGATGGGCGAGGGCTTGGAGCTTGCCGCAGGTAACAAGCTGCGCGTCATGCTGCAAAAAATCACCAGCAACAAATTTATCGCCATGCTGGTCGGCGTGCTTGTCACCGGCGTTATCCAAAGCTCCTCCGCCACCGACGCCATGGTCGTCGGCTTTGTCAACGCCGGACTGATGGATCTGAACCAGTGCATCGGCATTCTGTTCGGCTCCAAGATCGGTACCACCGTCACTTCGCTGATTTTGTCCTTTGACATCAAGGCGTATGTGCCGCTGTGTACCTTTGCCGGCGCCGTCATCATCACCTTTGCCAAAAAGAACAACTACCGTTACTACGGTCAGATCCTCGCCGGCTTCGGCATCCTCTTTATGGGTATGTCCATGATGAGCGCGAACTTTGGCTTCCTCAAGAACAGTGAGATGTTCAAGGACATTGTCAGCTCCATGTCCTCGCCGGTGCTCGGTCTGCTGGTCGGCATGGTGTTCACCGGCATTATCCAAAGCTCCTCCGCCTCCGTCGGTATCCTCATGAGCTTGGCTGCCGCCGGTCTGGTCAGTCTGGACAATTGTATTTACATTATCTTCGGCATGAACGTCGGCGCGTGCGTGCCTGTGTTCCTTTCGTCGGCAGGTGCAAACCGCGAATCCAAGCAGGTGGCGCTGTCCAACTTCTTGATAAGCCTGTTTGCCGCTATTCTCATCTCGCTGCTGGTCATGGTGCTGTCTCCGACCGCCTTTGCCGTTCCGTCGCTGCTCAACGGCATTCCCTTCCTCAGGGGCAATGTGCCGGCGCAGATCTCGGCTGTCCATATTTTGTTCAACGTCCTGCTCACAATCGTGTTCCTGCCTCTGTCGGGTCTGATTATCAAGCTCACCAAGCTGATTCTGCCCGATATTGACGAGGAAAAGGAGAAGATGGAAACCGTCTATCTCGACACCCGTATTCTCACCACGCCTCCTATGGCGGTTCTTTCGGTCGAAAACGAGTGCAAGCGTCTGGGCGAGCTGGCGCGCAAAAATTACAACTACGCGATGAAGGCGTTCTTTGAGGGCGATGCGCGCCTGATTGAAAAGGTAGAAAAGAACGAGAAGGTCATCGACTTTCTCACACATGAAATTACAAGGTATATCGTAAAGATTAACGGTCTTGACATCGTTGACAGCGACCGCAAAACCATGGGCGTTATGTATTCGGCGATTCAGGACATGGAGCGTATCGGCGACCACGCCGAGAACATCGTGGAGCACGCCCGGGAGATGATGGCCAACAAGGTCAAGTTCTCGGACGACGCCATTCAGGAGCTGCACGACCTCGACATAATGGTTGAAAAGCTGCTCGACGACGGACTCACGCTGTTCAACGCGCAAAATGTCGATTTTGACATTGCCAAGGCGGTTATCGAAACCGAAAGCTCGCTTGACAGCCACGTCAAGATTTTTAAATTCAACCACATCAACCGCATGAACAACGGCATTTGCAGCGTAGAAAACGGTACCATCTTCCTCGATATGCTCACGATTCTCGAAAGAGTCGGCGACCACGCCAACAATGTGGCTTTCTCCATTCCGAGAAACAAGCTCGGCTCGATTGTGAAAAGAGGTTAAAATATGAAACACAGATTATTGCCGTTTTTGCTTGCCGTGATTTTCGGCGCAGCGGTACTGACCGCCTGCCATTCCGGCTCGGTAGAAAGCGGCGACGAAGCTGTCAACCGCGTTTATCCGGAGGGAGAGGGTCACTTCTATGACGGCTCGCAGACAGGCTCCACTGCCGCCACCGCACCGTCCGGAACGGTTGCAGGCAGCACAGCCGCCACCAAGCCGACCGTCAAGCCCACTGCCAAGCCCACCGCAACGTCTGTCACAGCCGCCACGAAGCCGACCGCCGTCAATCCGGCGGCGACCTCACCGCAGGCGACTATTGCCAACAACGTGCCGGCGGACAACGTGACAGACAGCAATATCAATCCGAATATCGGCTCCATTCAGGAGGAGATGAACCGCCTGCTGGACGCCTATTCCGTCAAATCCATCTCGCTGAGCGAGACCTCGCTGTCGCTGGAGGCAGGCGAGAGCCAATCGCTCACCATCAGCTATAGTCCTGCTGACGCTACCAACAAAATCAGCACCGCGTCCGCCAATAACAGCAACGTCAGCGTCTCCGTTTCCGGCGCGACCGTCACCATCACCGGCGCCAAGGCAGGCACCGCCACGGTCACTGTCACCTCCGCCAACGGTCACAAAGCGACCTGTGACGTTACCGTCAAGCGCACCGAGCAGAGCGTCTCGGATGATACCGTGCTGCCGCATGACAGCCTGGTCAATGTGAGTAACGCGGAGCGCTGGACTGCCGAGCTGGCGGATTATCTGGAGGGCTTGGGCATGTCGCGCAACGCCAACTTGCAGGGCGAGAGCTTCCGCCTGACGACCGTCAGCCTGAACAACCTGTCCTTTAACAGCGCCTCCAATCAGTTAAAGGAACAGGGTGAAGCAGAGGCGGCTTCGCTGACCTCCGGCGACTGGGAGGACTACGAGTTTAACTATATGCTCCGTTCCGTCGATAACGGCGAGTTTGCGATTGTCATAGCGGTCAACCGCATTCCCTAAAATCAATAAGGTTTATTCCGGCTTTGCACCTTTGTGCGGAGCCGGTTCTCTTTGTAGAAATTCTACACAAATAGAATCTGCCAAAGGGCTTGACATAGCTTTTTGCACAGTGTACAATAATATAAGAGTGTTTATAATCGGAAAGTGGGGCTATGAGATGGAGATACCAAAGACAATGCGCTATACGCCTGCTCCGGCGCTTCCGGCAACCCTGCTTGTTATCGACTGTCGCTGCCGGCCGCGTGTTGTGCCGCTGCAGGGCGACATGACCTTTGGGCGCTTGTATGACGGACCGCAGTGTCAAATTACCGTCAAGTCGGCAATCGTCGGCAGACGTCACGGCGAGTTTTTGTATGATGACAGCGAAGGAGCTTATTACTATATTGATAATAACAGCTTGAACGGAACCTACATCAACGGCGTCAAGCTGCAGCCCTACAACCGCCGCGGCACACGCGCGTTCCGTCTGTCCGACGGCGATATTCTCCGCGTTGACCGCAAAACCCTCGACCATCCGCACCCCGAGGGCGTTATTATGATTTTTTGCACGGCGCTGCGCTACGACGAATCGTGGCGGCTCTTTGACATGGGCAGGCTGATCAATATCACCATCGGCCGCGGACAAAACACCGTGGTGCGGCTGACTGACCTCGCGGCGTCGCGTGAGCACGCCGTGCTGCGGCGCACCGCGACCGGCTGGGTTGTGTTTGACAACAACAGTCAAAACGGCGTCGCTGTCAACGGCAAGGGCGTAGACGGCAGCGCACCGGTGCATGACCACGACGTTATCAAAATTGCCAACACAACGCTGATTGTTTTCGGCAATATTTTAATCTATAACAATCCCACCGAGAGCGCCGGCAATCTGGCGGTGCATATCGACAAAAAGACCGTTGATTTCGGAAGAAAAACGCTCCTCAGCGACATTCACTTCAACGTGGACAGCGGCGATTTTGTGCTGATTCTCGGCGGCTCCGGCGCCGGCAAGACGACGCTTGTCAAGGCGATTCTCGGCGACGGCAAGGCGGAGGGACGCATTATTCTCAACGGGCAGAACCTCTATGAGAATTTCAAGAGCATGAAGGCGCAAATCGGTCTGGTGCCGCAGTTTTTGACGCTGCGGCTCAACGACACGGTTCGCAACACGCTGGCGGATGTCGCTGACATCAAGCTCGACCGCAAAAATTATTCCAAAGAAGAAAAAACAGCGCGCATTAACGACATTATGGAAAAGGTCGGCATCACAAATTTGCAAAATCACCTGATTTCGCAGCTCAGCGGCGGTCAAAAAAAGAAGGTCGCGGTTGCCTATCAGCTTGTCGGCTTCCAAAAGGTCTTTATCTGCGACGAGCCGGATTCGGGTCTCGACGCCGCCTCGCGCACCCAACAGATGGAAATTCTGCGCGAAATCGCCTTCAATGACAAAATCGTGATGGTCATTTCGCACGAGCCGGACGACGCGGTTGATGCCGCCACGGGACAGTCGCTCTTTGACAAGGTGGTTGTGCTCGCCAAAAGCTCCGCCGACAACGCCGGTCATCTCGCGTTTTACGGTACGCCCGAGGAAGCCAAAAAGCATTTCGGCGTCGATAGACTGCAAGATATTATGCTCGAAATCAACCCTGCCTACGAGGGCGGCAAGGGCCGCGCGGATTATTATATTCAAAAATTCCGTGATGCGGGAGGCGCAAAATGAACAACACCTCCTTTGTCACCCAAACCCATGTCTATTTCAAAAAGCTTTTTCGCATTTCGCTCCGTGAAAAAGCGTGGAAGTACCTTGTTTTTGCCGCCATCATCTCGCTGATTGTTGCGCTGATTGTCGGCAAGGATATGTTTAAGACCTTTGAATCCACCAATTCCGGCTTTTTTACGCTGGCGTCCGCCTGCATCTGGATAGGCATTTTCAATTCGATTCAGAGTGTTTGCAAGGAGCACGAGATTATTCGCGCCGAGTACCGTCAGGGCATGAAAATGTCCGCCTATGTCTGCGCGCATGTGCTGTGGCAGATGGTGCTCTGCTTGGCGCAGGCGATTATTATATTCGTTATCTGCTGCATATTCATGCATTTTGACAAGTCGCCGCACCTGCTGCTCAGTCCCTATGTAGAAAATTTTGTCACCATCTATTTGCTGACGCTCGGCGCGGCAGTGCTCGGACTCATGGTTTCGTCCATCTCCGGCACGCCCACTACCGCTATGACGGTGATGCCCTTTGTGCTGATTGTCCAGTTGGTGCTCAGCGGCGTGCTGTTTCAGCTCTCGGGTATCGCGGAGTCGTTTTCTTATATCACGCTGAGCAAGTGGGGCATGTCGGCGTTCGGCGCCGAGGCGGATTTGAACCACATCACCACCAGCGCCCAGCAAAAGCTCGCCGAGCTGCCCAACGCAGGACTTGACCTCTCCAATCCACTGGAAACGGTTTTTTATCAGCACAAGATTTCACGCCTGCTGATGGCTTGGGGCGCCTGCTACGCTATCACCGTTTTCAACGCCGTTGTCTGTGTTGTTGCGCTGAAAATCAAAAATAAAGATTCTTGAATGGAAGGCTGCTATGGAAAATATCGTCAATTTAGAGAATGAAACCTTTGAAAAAGAAATTTCCGAACATGAAATACAGGAGAAGGAGGAGCCTGCTCAAACGGAGCCTGCCCAAACGGAGCCGGACATTGAAGTCGCAGAGGAAATATCCGCCGCGCCGGCAGAGCGTTACCGCGTCTTTTTGACAACCCACAAGGGCTTGGTGCGCGACGACAACGAGGACAACTTCACCATCAACACGGCTTCCAGAAAGCTGGAGTTTAAAAACGTCAGCTATGCCTCCGAGGTTGAAGCGCCGTTGCTGGCGGCTGTCTTTGACGGCATGGGCGGCGAATCCAAGGGCGAATACGCTTCCTTTATCTCGGCAAAGACTGCCAAAGCCCTCTACACCTCTCTCAAAAAGGAGGATGGCGCACCGGTCGCGGAGCAGATTGCGCAGTATGTGCAGACCGCCAATGATGAGATTCGCAATTTTCTTGAGGAGAATAATTGCCGCTCCGGCGGCAGCACCGTCTGTGCGGTTATTATTCGGGACGGCGTTGTTTATCCGTTTTCCCTCGGTGACAGCCGCATCTATCTGCTGAATCCCGACGGCATGGTGCAGCTCTCCAAGGATCAGACGCTCGCCATGAAAAAATATGAGGCGAACATCTACACCCTCGAAGAAGCCGAGAACAGCGTGGACAGCCACAAGCTGACGGCGTTTTTGGGTGTGGACTACTACCGCGAGGGGCTTGCGCCGCAGCTTTATGACGCGTTTGCGTGGCAGCCGAGTGACAGAATCCTTTTGTGCAGCGACGGTTTGTACGGCGAGCTGACAAACGATGTGATTCAAAGCATTATCCGTGAATATCCCGACAATCCCACGCTGGAGCTGGTGCGTGCCGCGCTGAAAAACGGCGGCAGAGACAACGTGACCTGCGTGCTGATTGAACGGGTTGAGTAATACTATATATATGAAAAGGAGCAAAACAGGATGGATTTTTCATTTTTGAGCAAGATGGGCTTCAGCATGGACGACATCGGCAAGATCGGTGAAATCATCATGAGCGGCGGCGACGAGGACAAAATCGCCGACCAGCTGAACGCGAAGTTTGGCATGGACAAGGCGCAGGCAAAGGATATTATCAAGCAGTCCAAGGGCTTCCTCGGCAATATCCCCAACCCCTTCGCCAAAAAATAGGCAGCGTGACGCTGCACCCGATCCGCCTATTGATAGTAGGCGGGAGAGGGTACCGTCTGCAACGGCGGGGTCAAGACGTTGCTGTTTATAATGGCGTGGTCAGGGTTTTGCCGTTAACGTGACGGAGCGTATCGCGAGACATTTACATGATGTAACAAGAAAAGGACTTGATTCTCTGTGAACCAAGTCCTTTATTCTTATGCTTATATTCTTTTAGATCTCTACGTTTTTGATGGAATCAAATTCATTGGTGATCTCTGCGGAGGGCTTTTTGCTGATAAGCGAAACCACGATGTTCACAACAAGCGCCAGCGCAAAGCCGATAACCAGTGAATACAAGCCGGTGGCGGCGTAAATGGTTTCTCCGTTCACAATCGGCAGGTAGTCCCACACGATAACGGTCACAGCGCCGGTCGCCATACCGGCAACAGCGCCGGCAAGGGTGGAGCGCTTCCAGAACAGCGCCAGCAGCACAACGGGACCAAACGCGGCGCCAAAGCCTGCCCATGCGTCGGAAACCAGACCCATAATGCTCGAATTGGGGTCAAGCGCAATAAAGAACGCGACAACGGCAACCACGATAACCGCGATTCTGCCCACAAACAAAGCGCTCTTTTCGGTCTGATTGTCCTTGGGCGCGTTTTTCTTGACAACGCCCTTGTAGAAGTCCTCGGAAAGCGCCGAGGAAGTGACGAGCAGCTGGCTGTCCGCGGTGGACATAATCGCTGCCAAAATGCCGCAGAGGAAAACACCGCCGATAAATACCAGCATGCCGTTGCCGGAGAATACCTGCTGAATCAAGCGGATAAACGCGGTTTCGCTGTTGGTGCCGTCCAGCTCGTTGGTGAGGAAGGCTCTTGCCACAACGCCGACAAAGCAAGCCGCAGCGAGGGAGAGGATAACCCAGACAATCGCGATTCTTCTGGATTTTTTGACCTCATGCTCGTTTTTGATCGCCATAAAGCGGATGATGATGTGCGGCATGCCGAAGTAGCCAAGTCCCCACGCGAGGTTGGAGATAACCGAAACAGCCGATACGGGCTTGCCTTCGCCGGTCAAAAACGGATTCAGATAATCCGCAGGGCTGGTCACACCATGGTTCTGCAAAGCGGTGGTAAAGCCCGGGTCGCGCGCCACAATCGCATAGGCGATAATCGGCACTGCCAAAATCGCAACCAGCATGAGCATGCCCTGAATAAAGTCTGTGGCGCAAACTGCCTTAAAGCCGCCGAGCAGGGTATAGACAAGAATAACAACCGCCGCGACAATCAGACCGATCAGATAGGCGTTGTCAATGGAATTGCCGAAGAGCGTCGCAAACAGCTTTGCGCCGGAGCTGAACGCCGATGCGGTGTAAACAGCAAAGAAAACGGCGATAATCAGCGCGGAAATGATTTTGATAACGCCGGTGCGGTCGCGGTAGCGGTTCTCAAAAAAGCTGGGAATCGTCAGCGAGTTGCCGGCAACAATCGTGTATTTTCTGAGGCGCGACGAAACGATATACCAGTTGAGAATGGTGCCGATCAGCAGACCGACAGCAATCCAAATCTCGCCGGTACCGGCAAGGTACACAGCGCCCGGAAGTCCCATCAGCAGCCAGCCGCTCATATCGCTCGCCTGAGCCGAGAGCGCGGCCGTCCAGCCGCCGAGGTTTCTGCCGCCCAGAAAATAGTCCTCATTATTATTGGTTTTCTTTGAATAAAACACACCGATGGCAATCATCAGCACCATGTAAAACGCAAAGGCAACCAACGTAATGATCTGGTTTGAATTCATAGTGTTCCTCCTCAAAGTTTTGTATATTAATGCGTTAAAGCACGAATACTTTTCTATTCTAACAAATCTATTGTCAAAAATCAAGTCTATTCCGCATAAAATGAAAATATTGGAAAATTCGCGTCAAATGTTCCCGGAGATGTTGATTTGCCGCCAAAAAAATAGTATAATAAGACTAACTGTAAAATTCTATTTCAATTGGAGCAAAAAATGGATTTTGTCAAGAGAACGTGGGCGGAGATTTCACTCGACGCCATCACGCATAATTATTTGGAAATCAAAAAAAAGGTCGGCGACGCCGCCAAGCTGTGCTGCGTCATCAAGGCGGACGGCTACGGTCACGGCGCGACAGAGCTCGCCAATATATATGAAAGGCTCGGCGCGGACTTTTTTGCGGTCAGCAATATCGACGAGGGAATCGAAATCCGCGCTGCCGGCGTCAAGCTGCCGATTCTCATTTTGGGTTACACGCCCGTTCGCGATGCGCAGCGGCTTGCGCAGTACAATATTTCGCAGGCGGTCTTTTCGCTTGACTACGCCAAGGCGCTTTCCGCGCAGTGTGCCGAATACGGCTGTGTCTGCAAAATTCATATCAAATGCGACACCGGCATGAGCCGCATTGGCTTTATGTGCCAGTCGTTTCCGAGGGATAATCCCTCTATTCGGAAGATTTGCGAAGCCTGTGCGCTGACCAATTTGCAGCCGGAGGGCTTGTTCACGCACTTTTGCGTCTCGGACGAGAGCGACGAGGGCAGGGCATTCACCCAAAAGCAGTTCGACAATTTTATGTATGTAAGGAACGCGCTCGCCGAACAGGGCTTGTCCATTCCGATTGCGCACTGCTCCAACAGCGGCGCCATCGAGGACTATGAGGCGACCTACTGCGACATGGTGCGTGCCGGCATCATTCTTTACGGTCTTGCGCCTTCGCCCAAGCTCAGCGGCAAGCTCGATTTGCAGCCTGCCATGACGCTCAAAACCACCGTTGCCTATGTCAAGACGCTGCACGCAGGCGCGGATATTTCTTACGGACGCACCTTTACCGCAGCGCACGAGATGAAGATTGCCACCGTGCCGATTGGCTACGCCGACGGCTTTGTACGCGAAAACGCGCACGACGGCTACATGCTGGTTGGCGGCAAGCGTGCCAAGATTGTCGGCAGAATCTGCATGGATCAGACCATGCTCGACGTCACCGATATTGAAAACGTGTCCGTCGGTGACGAGGTCATTGTGTTTGGCAGCGGCGAACACGGCGAGCCGACTGCCGACACCCTCGCGGCAAACACCGGCACCATCAACTATGAGGTCGTTTGTCTGGTGGGCAAGCG
>CAMJOD010000035.1 GCA_946407465.1 uncultured Clostridia bacterium | reverse complement strand
ACCATATTGTCATAGTCGCCGTAGGGCGGACGGAACAGGGTAGGGGACTTGCCGGTCAGGGCTTTGATTTTGTCGTTGCAGGAGGTGATTTCGGCAGACGCTTTCTCTGCGGAGAGCTGCGGCATGTGCGGATGGGTGTTGCTGTGGTTGCCGATGTCGTGCCCCTTTTGGGCGATGGTGCGCACGTCGTCGGGGAATTTATCTACCCAGTCGCCCACCAAAAAGAACGTCGCCTTGACGCCGCACGTGTCCAGAATGTCGAGCAGCTGCGCGGTTTCTTCGTTGCCCCAAGCCGCGTCAAAGGAAATGGCGACCTGCTTTTTGCTGCTCTCTACGCGATAAATCGGGTTGACCTTCGGCGTCGCGGCGGTCTGCACCGCCTGTGTTGCCGACGAAATCGTTACGCCGACAGCGGCGACGCCTGCCATCAGGCAGATGGCGAGGGCGAGCAGCGAGCGTCTGGTTAATATCAAAAGCTTCATAAAAATCCCTCCATATACTGTTACATGTATATGGAGGGTCGTGTCTTATTATGACTGAATTATTCGCGGTGCCAGCTGATGCCGTCCTTTGTGTCTACCACGACAATATGCATGGCGGCGAGTTGGTCGCGGATGGCGTCGGCGGTTGCCCAGTCCTTATTCTTGCGCGCTTCGGTGCGTTTTTGAATCAGCGCTTCGATTTCGGCGTCCTCGGGATTGGCTTCCTTGGGCGCCTCCTCCTTTTCTTTGAGGAGATTCAGCGAGAGCACCTTGTCGAGCTCGCCGAGCACATAGCGCTTGGTGGCGTCGTTGGCGTCCGCCTTCAGCACGTCATAGACCACCGTCAGACCGAGCGAGGTGTTGAGGTCGTTGTCCATTGCCTCTTTGAACTTGGCGAGCAGCGCGTCCGCCTTTTCCTGCTGCACGTCGCCGTCCTTGCCGAGTGCGGCAATGCGCTTCATCAGCTTTTCGTACGCCTTGACGCAGTTGTCCAGACTCTCATAGGAGAAGGTCAGCGGCTTGCGGTAGTGGCTTTGCAGGCAGAACATGCGGTAGACTACCGGGTCATAGCCCTTGCTTTCAAGCAGCGAAACAGTGAGAAAATCACCCTTTGACTTGCTCATCTTGCCGCGCGCGTCGTTGAGGTGCAGCACATGGAACCAATATTTGCACCACGGATGACCGAGATACGCCTCGCTCTGCGCGATTTCGTTGGTGTGATGCGGAAAAGCGTTGTCCACGCCGCCGCAGTGAATGTCGAGGTATTCGCCGTTGTGTTTTTTGCTGATGCAGGAGCACTCGATGTGCCAGCCGGGATAGCCCAAGCCCCACGGCGACTCCCATTTCAGCTCCTGATCCTCAAACTTGGATTTGGTGAACCAGAGCACAAAGTCGGTTTTGTTGCGCTTGTTCTCGTCCTCTTCCACGCTGTCGCGCACGCCGACAGCCAAGTCCTCCTCGTTCATGTTGCCGAATACATAGTAGGTGCTCAGCTTGGAGGTGTCAAAGTAAACGTTGCCGCCGGCAAGATAGGCGTAGCCCTTTTCGAGCAGAACCGAAACCATGTCGATAAACTCATCAATACAGTTGGTGGCAGGCTCCACCACGTCGGGGCGCTTGATGTTGAGCTTTTCGCAGTCGGCAAAAAACGCGTCGGTGTAGAACTGCGCAATCTCCATCACGGTCTTGTGTTCGCGCTTGGCGCCCTTGAGCATTTTGTCCTCGCCGGTGTCGGCGTCGGAGGAGAGATGTCCCACGTCGGTGATGTTCATGACGCGGTTGACGTCGTAGCCCGAAAAGCGAAGATATTTTTCGAGCACATCTTCCATGATGTAGGTGCGCAGGTTGCCGATATGTGCGTAGTGATACACAGTGGGACCGCAGGTGTACATATTCACCTTGCCCGGTGTGTGCGGAATAAACTCCTGCTTGGTTTGTCCGAGAGAATTATACAAAATCATAGGTTAGCTCCTTTTGATTACTTTTCTGAGATAAATTGACGGTTCTGCGCGACATACACCACACCCGAAATGACGGCGAAGAAGGTGGAAATCCAGATCAGCACCTCGCCGATAACCGTAAAAATCGGCGGCAGCGCGGCAGGCAGCTGCACGCCAAGACCGCCGAGGTCGAGAACGGTTTGCATCACCAGCACGCAGACAATCGCGACGATTTGGGTCACGGTTTTGACCTTGCCCCACATGTTGGCGGCAATGACCTTGCCCTTTGCGGCGGCAATCAGACGGATGGAGGTGACGACAAATTCACGGAACAGCACAATAATGACCGCCACGCAGTCGCACAGACCCAGCTGTACAAAGCACAGCAGTGCCGAAATCACGAGTATTTTGTCTGCCAGCGGGTCGGCAAACTTGCCGAAATCCGTAATCAAGCCGCGTTTGCGCGCGATTTTTCCGTCAAACATATCGGTGAGGGAGGCTGCGCCGAAGAGTGCGAGCGCGACAAGATTGTTGAGCGGAAAGTCAATCAGCAGGGCTGCTACAAAAAACGGCACCAGCAGAATGCGCAAAACGGTTAGTTTGTTCGGTAGATTCATAGTCATTCTTCCTGTGTCAGTCGATTATTTCACCATACGGGTCACAGCCGAGATAATCGGTGATGTGAACGGTGACAAAGCTGCCGATCTGCGGCTTTTTGGGAGAGGTGAAGAACACGCAGCCGTCCACCTCCGGCGCATCGGCGTAGATCCTGCCGTACCAGCACTCCGCCAGACGGTCAAAGCCCTCCACCAGCACCTCTATATCGGTGTCGAGCAGGCTCTCGCAGTATTCCGCCATCACCTGTTGCTGGTGCTCCATGATGATGTCGGCGCGTTGCTGCTTGACGTCGTCGTCGAGCTGATCCGGCATTTTGGCTGCCGGCGTGCCCTCCTCCTGCGAATAGGCAAAGCAGCCCAGCCGCTGGAAGTTCATCTCCTTGGCAAATTCCGCCAGCTCCTCGAATTGCTCCTCGGTTTCGCCCGGGAAGCCGGTGATAAAGGTGGAGCGGAAAATCACGTTCGGTATTTTTTCACGCATTTTGTTCAGCAGAGCGGTCAGGCTTGCGCGGTCGCCGCGGCGGTGCATTTTGCGCAAAATCTCGCTGTTGCAGTGCTGCAAGGGCAAATCAATGTAGTTGACGATTTTTTCCTCGCGCGCCATCACGTCAATCAGCGCGTCGGTGATGCTGTCGGGGTAACAGTAGAGCACGCGAATCCAGTGCAGACCGTCGATTTTGCACAGCTCGGTGAGCAGCTTGTCGAGCGAGGGCTTGCCATACAAATCCTCGCCGTAGCGCGTGGTGTCCTGCGCGATAATATTCAGCTCGCGCACGCCGTCGGCGGCAAGACCCTTTGCCTCGTCGATAAGGTTTTCTATTTTTCTGCTGCGGAATTTTCCGCGAATCATCGGAATCGCGCAGAAGGTACACTTGTTGTCGCAGCCCTCGGCGATTTTGAGATAGGCGGTATAAAATGGCGTGGACAGCACTCTGCCGCCCTCCAAGGGCAAATCCAGCTTGTTGGGGAACAGCTCCAGCGTATCGCTACCGCCGAGCACCTGCTCCACCACGTCGGCAATCTGCTCATTGGCGCCGATGCCCACAGCCGCGTCGATTTCGTAGAGCTGCTTGGTGATTTCGTCCTGATAGCGCTCCGCAAGACAGCCGGTGACGATAATCGCCTGAATTTTGCCCTCGCGCTTGAGGTTGCCCAGCTCGATAATTTCGTCGATGCTCTCCTGCTTGGCGGAGTCGATAAAGCCGCAGGTATTCACGATAACCGCGTCCGCCTTGGCAGGGTCGTCAACAATTTTATAGCCGCGTCCGCGCAGCGTAAACAGCAGCATTTCCGCGTCAACCTGATTTTTTGCACAGCCCAAAGAGACTATGCCGACCTTTTTTCCCATAAAAACCTCTTTGAATTTAGAGTTTAGAGTTGAGAGTTGAGAGTTGAGTGAAGGGTCGCTTCGCTCCGAATTTGTAATGCCGCGTGCAAAGTTCAAAAAATGATTGCAAAGGCAGCCTTTGTGATGTAGGGGCGCACCATGTGTGCGCCCGGATAGGAAATCATTTTATTCCGTGGCAGATACGGTCAGATAGGAAAACGTCTGCGCGCTGTCAAGAAAAAATGGCGTTAAAACCACAAAACTATCCTTCCAAACAAATTATGCATTACGAATTAAATAACAGATTCATTCGGGACGCCGACGCTTCGGAAGCACCGCGCTATCCGTCCCGACCGAATCTCAACTCTTAACTCTCAACTCTAATTAGAATATTCTTTCAAAACCGCTTTAATATCGTCCCAGCCGTAGCCGAGTCTTTGCAGGGCGGCTACGGCGCGGCGGCGGATTTTTTCATCTTGTATATTGTGGTATTTTTTTTCGATAACGGCGCGAATGTTGTCGCGGTAATCGACCTCGATTTCCTCCAGCACGCGGTCGGCGGTTTCGCGGTCAATGCCCTTGCGGCTCAGCTCAAACGCGGCGGCGCGGCGCGTCATCTTTTTTTCGAGCAGCAGCTTGCGCGCATAGGCGGCGGCAAACCGCTCATCGCTGACAAGTCCCAGCTCCTCCATGCGCTCCACCGCTTTTTCGGCGGCGTCTGCGTCGCAGGTGCGCTGCAGCTTTTCTTTCAGCTCTTTTTTGGAGTGGCTGCGATACGAAATGAGCCACAGGGCTTTTTCCTTCGCCCTGCGCTCATTGCTGCGTTCAATCAGTTCCTTTAGTTCTTCATCGTTGATTTCTTTGCCCACGTCCGCACGGTTTTCGAGCAGCGTCTGCGTGTCGAGCTTCATGGCAAATTCGCCGTCGATATACACGGCGCTCAGCCCCTTGCGGCGCGGTTCAATAGCGGTAATCTGCATTAGTCGTCAACGAGAACATCAATTTTCGGCGTGTCCTTTTTGGGCGCTGCCGGTTCGGGCTTTGCTTCCGCCACTGCTGTGACCTTTGCCTTGGGCGCCGGACGCTTGCGGTCGTAGAGCTTGTCGATATTTTCCCAGAGCTTGGTTTCAATATCCTTGGCGAGCGCGGTGTCGGTGCGCAGCAGCTCCTTTACCTTGTCGCGGCCCTGTCCGAGACGCTGACCGTTGTAGCTGAACCATGCGCCTGCCTTCTGCACGATTTCCGCCTTGACAGCCAAATCGAGCAGCTCACCTTCACGGGAGATGCCCTCGCCGTACATAATATCAAATTCTGCCTCGCGGAACGGAGGCGCAATCTTGTTCTTGACAACCTTGCAGCGGGTGTGCGAGCCGACCATTTCGCCGTTGACCTTCAGTGTCTCGACACGGCGAATGTCAATGCGCACCGAGCTGTAGAATTTCAGCGCACGGCCGCCGGTGGTAACCTCGGGATTGCCGTAGATTACGCCGACCTTTTCGCGCAGCTGGTTGATAAAAATCGCCACGCAGTTGCTCTTGTTGATTGCGCCGGCAAGCTTGCGGAGTGCCTGCGACATCAGACGCGCGTGCAGACCGACGTGGCTGTCGCCCATCTCGCCCTCAATTTCCGCCTTGGGAACAAGAGCCGCGACGGAGTCGATGACGATAACATCAATGGCGCCGCTGCGAATCAGCGACTCCGCGATTTCGAGCGCGTCCTCACCGGTGTCGGGCTGTGCCACGAGCAGGGAGTCCACGTCCACGCCCAGCGCTGCCGCGTAGTTGGGGTCGAGCGCGTGCTCCACGTCGATAAACGCAACGTTGCCGCCGTTTTTCTGACCTTCTGCGATGCAGTGGAGCGACAGGGTGGTTTTACCCGAGGATTCGGGTCCGTATATTTCAATGATACGGCCTCTCGGCAAGCCGCCGATGCCCAGCGCGACGTCCAGCGACAGCGAGCCGGTGGAGATGTGGTCAACGGTCATATGCTTGTTTTCGCCGAGGCGCATGACCGCGCCCTTGCCGAATTGCTTTTCAATTTGTGCGATGGCTGTTTCCAGTGCCTTGTTCTTATCTACTGCCATTTCAAATACCTCCGTAATTATGTCAGATTCTTCGCTGACGGTTTCAGCGGCAACCCCTCAAGGTCAACACCATTATAAAGGATTTTGAGAAAAATTACAATAACTTTGCGCAAAATTATTCGAACAGATTTTCTATTTTGTGAGCATTGTCCCGTTTATCGGACAGTGCTCTGCCGTATGCCGATAATCGCGCGTTCACAGCCGCCCAAATCCTGCTCGGTGCGGATGTCCGCAAAGCCTTGCCCGCGCATGAGAGCGGCAACCTGTGCCGCCTGTCCCTCTCCCAGTTCAAAGACCAGCGCGCCGCCGGTCTTGAGCTTGCGGCTCCAGTTTTGAATAATAGATGTATAAAACCGGAAGCCGTCCGCGCCGCCGTCGAGCGCCATAGACGGTTCAAACTGCACCTCCGCCTGCAGCGACGGCAATTCGTCCCGCCGGATGTAGGGAGGATTGGACACAATCAAATCAAAGCCGTTGTCGGGAAACTGCGTGTGGCAAAAAAATATATCGCCCCGAACCGCTTGGACACGGCAGTTATTAGTATAAATATTCTTTGTGAGAAAACAAAATGCCTGTTCGCTCCATTCCACCGCTGTCACGGCGGCGTGACCGAGCTTTTCGAGTGCGATGGCAATCGCGCCGCTTCCGGAGCAGAGGTCAATGGCTGCGGCGTTCGGTTTTCCTTTCAGATAATCCAGACACAAGCCGGTGCAGACCTCTGTGTCGTCGCGCGGAATCAGCACGCCCTCGCCGACGGACAGGGGAAAGCCCATAAAGCTCCATTCGCCCAAAAGGTATTGGAGCGGATAATGCGTCAGGCGCTTTTGCGTCAGCTCGCGGAGCAGCGCCTGCTGTTCCTCCGGTACGGGCGCGTCGCCGTGGGTGATTAAGCCGGAGCGGCCGTAGCCCGTCACATGCTCCAAAAGGCAAAGCGCCTCAAAATCAGGCGCTTCGATGCCGCCGTTTTGCAGGGCGCCGCGGCACGCGCTGTAGCAATCCCTCAGCATCCGCAGTTGATGATGTCGGAGCCGTCGTCGGGAATAACCGCTTTGATGGCGGTGATGGCGACCTCAATCATGTCGTCGTCCGGCTCCTTGGTGGTGATGCGCTGCGCCCACAGACCGGGTGCGGCGATAATGCGGGTGAGGGTATTGTCGTGTCTGCCGCAGAGCTTGATTAACTCATAGCCGATGCCGCAGGTCACGGGAATCAGTAGGATTTTAAACAGCGGACGCAGAAATGCGATGCCAAACGGGTTGGCAGGCACAAAGAGTCCGATCAGAATACCGAGCAGCAGCATGATCACCATAAAGCTGGTGCCGCAGCGCGGATGGAAGCGAATCTGCTTTTTGACATTGGCGACGGTCAGCTCCTCGTCGTTTTCGTAGCAGAATATCGTTTTGTGCTCGGCGCCGTGATACATAAACACGCGCTTCATATCCTTGGTCTGTGAGACCAGCACGATGTAGCCGAGGAAGAGGACAATTTTGAGCACGCCTTCAAAAATAGATTTCCACAGGCGCTGCAAGCCCTCCTGCGCGACGTCCATTTTCTGCTTGGCGGACAGCGCCGCGCCGTTTTCGGCGGTTTTGATATACATACGCTTCCAGTTGTGCGTGTTGCGGACGGCTACGGTGCCGTTGCCGCCGGGGTTGGTTTCGTCGGTGGCGGTGACTTTGTAGAGACCGTTTTCGTCCTTTTCGTCCAAAATAGTCCAGACCTTGGCGGTGTCGGTGACGGCAAAGGGCACGCTCAGCTCCTTTTCGGCGTCGTCCGTAAACTGCACGGTCGTTGTTTTTTCGTTGATGGCGTAGGAATAGACGGAGTCGTCGCGGAAGGCGGGAATAAAGCTGCCCGACACATCAAACAAAAACGACGGCAAAAAGAAAAACAGACCGATTGCCAGCGCCACGCCGAGCACCGAAGCAAACGCCATCAGGATTTTCATCAGCTTGTCGCCGAATTTTTCATCGAGCCACTTTTCAAACTTGGACGGCTCCTCGTCGATTTCGACGGACTCAACCGCCTTGTCGGCGGAGAGCATCAGCGACTTGTAGCTCAGGCGCATGGAATCTATCAAGCCGGCAAAGCCTCTGAAAAACGGAAGCTTAAAGATTTTTGCCTTTTGCGCCAAAAAGGTGACGGTGACGTCCTCGGTGTAGAGTTCATCCTTGCCGGTGCGCACGCAGACGGTGTTCTTTTTGGGACCGCGCATCATAATGCCTTCAATCAGCGCGCTGCCGCCGATGGATGTGATTTTTTTCGTTTTACTTGCCATATACCTAATCCTTACTCGTTAAATTTTGACCTGTTCGGGCTTGGTGTTTTCCTCGCCCTCTTTATAGACAGGGAACGTCAGGGTGACGGTGGTGCCGACGCCCTCGCCGCTCTCAATTTCAAGCTTGCCGTTGTGGAGGTTCATAATCTCGTCGGCGACAGCCAAGCCGATGCCCGAGCCGCCGACGTTTTGGTTCGCCTTGTAAAATTTCTCCTTGACGCGCGGCAAATCCTCCGCCGGAATGCCGCAGCCGGAGTCGGTGACGACGATTTTGATTTCGTCGGGATTGTCCTTTGTATAGAGCACCTGCGCCGCCACCACGCCGCCCTTGGGCGTGTATTTGAGCGCGTTGTCCAAGATGTTCAAAAACACCTGCTTGAGACGGTTGCGGTCGCCGTAGATGGGAGGCAGCAGAAAATCAGGGTCGTCGTAGAGCAGGTGGATGCCCTCCTCAACGGCGCGTTCCTTGAGCATATAGACGGTCTCGTCAAACTCGGCGAGAATATCGACCTTTTCTTTCATCAAAACCATTCTGCCGCTCTGGATTCTTCCAAAGTCGAGCAGCTCCTCCACGATGCCGGTCAGTCTGCCGCTCTCCTTGATGATAACGCCCATGCCGCGGTCAAAGGTGCGGCGGTCAATGGTGCCGCGCTCGCCGAGCTGCATGGTCTCCGCCCAGCCCTTGATGGCGGTCAGCGGTGTGCGCAGCTCATGTGAAACGCGCGAGATAAAGTCGTTTTTCATCTGCTCGGTGGTCTGCAGATCCTTTGCCATGTCGCTGACCGCGTCGCACAAATCGCCGATTTCGTCGTCGTATTTGTGCTCGATTTTTTCGGACGCCGAAAAGTCGCCCTGCGCAATCTGCGCCGCCGTTTCGGAAAGCCTGCGAATCGGCTTGACAATGGAGCGGATAAATGCCAGTCCCGACAGCACCACCATGGCGATGATGCCGATGCCGACCGCGATGACAATCAGGCTGAAAAAGATGATGCGGCTCTGCGCCGGTTCCATCGACACAATATAGCGCAGACCGCCGATAACGTTGCCGTTCTCGTCCTTGATCAGCCGTGTTTCGCTCATGGCGCGCTCGCCCGAGAGCAGTCTGCCGTTCCAAAACGCAAAGCCGGCGGTGTTCTTTTTGGCGTCGTCAAAGTCGGTCATATTCTCCTTTTCGGACGGGAGAAAGCCGGTGGAGGTCAAAACAACCTTGCCCGAGGAGTTGAGCACCATCACGCCCATCTGCTCTTTTTTGTCAAAGTTTTCTATGTAATCGCGCGACGCGCCGGTAAATTCGGTGGCGTTGTCCGCGCGAAAGCCCGAGAACACCATGCTCAGCTCGTTGGAAGCGGAATGCAGGTCGCCCTCGATCTGGGAGCGAAAAAGGTAGGAGATAGAAACAATGAGGGTAACGATAATCAGTATGATAATAGCAAGAATAACGCTGAGTGTGTTGAGCATCCAGCGCTTGGTTATTCCCTTGATCATACGGTTGTTACCCCCTTTTGTGCACGATTATTTGCGGTGCAGCCGGAATCAGTCGTTGGCGTCCCACTTGTAGCCGAGACCCCAAACGGTGATGATGTGCTTGGGATTGGACGGCTCGTCCTCGACCTTCATGCGCAGACGGCGAATGTTGACGTCCACGATTTTGTCCTCGCCCACATAGGCGTCGCCCCAGACGTGGTTGAGAATGTCGATTCTGTCGAGCGCCACGCCGGGATTGGAGAAGAAGTATTCCATAATCTGAAATTCCACCTGCGTCAGCTCAATCATCTTGCCGCCCTTCATCAGTGCGCGGTTGCGCAGGTTGAGGGTGAAGTCGCCGGATTTCAGCTCCTCCTTGAAGTTGTTTTCGGAGCGCGACTGCGCCAGCGCCACACGGCGGTAGAGGGAGTCCACACGCGCGAGCAGCTCGCTGGGAGAGAAGGGCTTTGCCACGTAGTCGTCCGCGCCGAGCATCAGACCCGTCACCTTGTCCATCTCCTGTGTCTTTGCCGAAAGCATAATGATGCCGATGCCGCCGTTGCGGTTGCGCAGCTCCTTGCAGACCTGGAAGCCGTCGATGCCGGGCATCATCACGTCGAGAATGGCAATATCAAAGTCGCCGTCGTTTTCTTCGTATTTTTTGAGTGCCGCCTCGCCGCAGTCGGCTTCCACCACGTCGTAGCCGGCGCGTGTCAGGTTGATGACCACAAAGTCGCGGATGGCGGATTCGTCTTCGCATACCAGAATTTTTTTCATATTAACAACCTCCGGAGATAGTTTTAGGATTTGCTGTTGGCGGTGCTTCTGCCCAACAGGGAAAAAGCGGTTTTTATTTCATTGTCGTCGAGCGCCAGCGCGCTGCCGGACTTTTCATTTTTGAAGGTATAGGCGTAGCGGTTATCCTTGTAGATCAGCGTGTAGGTGTCGTGACCGGTGCCCTGTTCCCAGTCGCTGACCTTATAGACCGCAATCTCAAAGAGCTTGGCGGTGGTGTTGTCCTTGTCCCACTCATAAAAGCTCATCAGCGAGCCGCTTTCGTTGAGCAGCGCGGTAAAGGAGCCGTCCATCCAGCGGTCGGGAAGCTTGACCGTATAGCCGAATTTATAGTTGGCGACCGTGCGCTGCTGCGGAAGCAGGGTAGCGGTTTTGGCGTCAAAGTGATTCCACACCAGCTGGTCGGCTGCCGAGGCGGCGCCGCTTGCCGCGTTGTTGGGCAGGGCGTGTACGGTGGGAATCTCATATTTCATATCGTTGCTCACATCCGCCGACACCACCTCGCTGCCGCGCTGGGTGGGATTTTGACTGCCCTCGCGGTACAGCGGATTGAGCAGGGCGTTTTGCAGGCTGTCGTAGTAGAGCACCTGCGTGTTCATGCCGCCGCTCGTGAGCAGCCCGTCCACCACCAGACCGCGCACGTTGTCGCCCAAATCGGTGAAAGACACGTTTTTGTAGCTGACGACGTTGCCGTCCATGGCTACGCTCGCTTTTGTGAATAGCGATTTGCGCTGCTTGTCATATTCGAGCATGGACGCTCTGGCTTCGTTTTCGGTGCTGAACAGCGAGAGCGTAAACACGCGGCACTTTTCTTCGGGCGAGGTGACGCCGCAGTAAAACGAAGAATAGTTTTGTCCGGCTTCAATCGCCTCGGTCTTGCCGTTTTGGTAGCGGTAAACCGCCAGAAAGTTGACGCCCGGCGTGTAGGTGGTGTAGCCGGTCAAAATCTCCTGCGAGCTGCCGTCGTCAATATCGGCAAAGGCGACGCTGTCCACATCGGTGGTCTCGGTGTTGAAGTTGCCGGAAACCTTCCATTCGTCGTCGCTGACATACATCACCAGCATGCGCACGCCGGTGGAGCCGTCCTTTTCGCGGAAAAACGCGATAGCCTCGTCCACGTTGTCATTGTCGAGATCGTGCATAATGATGGCGGAGCGGTTGCTGCCGCTTTTGGGATATTTGAGTGTGTAGCCGTCCTTGGCGGTGGAGGCGATGAGCTGTTCAATCTCCGCCTCGTCGCCCATGGTTTTGGGAGGACGCAGCAGATTGTCGCGGCTCAGGTCGGCAATATTGCAGCCGCAGCTGCCGCCGAGCAGCAGTGCGCCTATTGTCGCCGCGGCGATGACCTTGCGCAGCATTTGGCGTCCCTCCTTTGTATCAAATCAGTCAGACTGTGAATTGTCGGTTTGTTTTTGTCTTGCGATGAGGAATTTAATCTTCTTGCCTTCCTCGGTGAACATCTTTTCGTGTTCGGTTTCAATATTCTCCGCAAAGCCGTCGGCGTGCAGGTCGCGCGTCAGATACAGAATCTCATAGCCGCTCTGCGCAAAATATTCGAGGCTTTCCTCAAACAGCTCGTCGTCGTCGGTCTTAAAGCGGATTTCCGCCTCCGGCTGCAAAAAGCGCTTGTACATTTCGAGCTTTTTGTAGTAGGTCAAGCGGCGTTTTTTGTGCTTGGGACGCGGCCACGGATTGCAGAAGTTGATAAACAGCCGCTCAATTTTGTCCTCCGGCAGAATGATTTTGTCGAGCTGCTCCACGTTGTAGTTGACCAGCAGCAGGTTGTCGATGGCGTCGCCCTTGCCTGCCTCCTCAAACAGGCGGACAATGGTGCGCCTGCCCACGCCGAGCATGTCGATTTTGATGTCGAGGGCGATGATGTTTTTGTCGGGATTTTGCAGCGCGTACTGTCCTGCAAAGCCGCCCTTGCCGCAGCCGATTTCAAGCACCAGCGGCTGTTCCTTTTTGAACGCGTGCCGCCAGCTGCCGGCGTGCTCCTCGGGGTTCTTGACAAAAAAGTCGCAGACGCTCAGCTCCGGCTCCGCCCATTTCTTTTTTCTGATTCTCATATTTCCTCACTTATACTCGAAAACATCTCATTTTATTATATCAAAAAGTTACAAATTATGCAATAAAAAGTTTAGAGCCATTTTAGAATTTTTCGAGATTTTTTAATCGCTGTTTTTAGCGCGATAAAGGTATGTTAAAGGTATTTTACGCCGTCGTCAAACACGGCGGATTTGATAAACTCCACGTCCGCAAACGCCTGCTCCAGCTTTTCGGCAAGCGGCAGAATCACGACGTCCTCGGTCTTGAAGTGACCGGCGTCGAGCACGTTCATGCCCAGACTGTTCGCGGCGAGAATCTCGTGGTGCTTGATTTCGCCTGTCACCAGCACGTCGGCGCCCTCTCCGGCAGCGGCAAAAACCTCCGAGCCGCCGGCGCCGGAGGCGACAGCGACGGTTTGTACATGCGCTTTTTTGTCGGTATAGCGCAGCCCTTCGCAGTATAGCGCGGCTTTTGTGTGCGCGGCAAAGTCGGTCATGGCGGTTTTTTCTGTCAGCTCGCCGATAAACAGACATTCGCCGTCGGCGGACTTGCGCACGTTTTGCAGTCCGAGAGCCGCGGCAAGGCAGAGGTTCACGCCAAAGTCATCTGATAAGTCCAAATTGGTGTGCATGCACACGGCGGCAATGTCGCGGTGCGCCAGCAGATAAGCCGCGTCGCGCGTGTGCAGGCGCTTGAGCGGATGAAAAATCACCGGATGATGGCTGATAATCAGCTCGCAGCCCAGTGCCGCTGCTTCTTCCGCCACCTCCGCGGTGATGTCGAGCGACACCAGCGCCTTGGTGACAGCGCGGCTTTTGTCGCCGATCAGCAGCCCTACGTTGTCAAAATCCATCGCGGACTGCACCGGTGCAAACGCTTCAAAAAAGCGGAGTATGTCATGTATTGCCGTCACAAAATGCCTCCAATCTGTCCGCAGGCACGCTGTAGCGCGCGTCTCCCAGCGCCATCTTGCGCAGACGGTCAAGATGACCGCGCAAAAAGCGCAGATGTGTTTCGTTTTCAGTCGGACGCAGCTTGCCGGTGTAACAGAACAGCTCGTCCGGCTCGCAGCCGTTTCCCGTATAGGTTACGGACATGACCGTGTAGCATTTTCCGCCCGCCACACAGCAGTCCTGGTCGTCAATCGAAAAGCCGTTTTGGCAGAGATACCGCACCAGCTGCTCGCTTTTTGTCATGGGCTGCAAAACAAAATGCTTGTCCGCCCGTTTGGCGTAGGGACAGTGGTCGATAATCGCGGCAATCAGCTCGCCTCCCATACCGGCTATCACAATGTCGTCGGCTTCGTCCGCGCCGACAGCGGCAAGTCCGTCGCTCAGCCGCGTCTGCACGCGGTCGCCCAGTCCGGCGGCTTCCACGGTCATTTGACCGCGCCGCAGCGGCTCGGGATTGATGTCGGCGGCAATTGCAGAGGGGCAAACGCCGTGACGGCACAGCCACACGGGAAGATAAGCGTGGTCTGTGCCGATGTCAGCGAGCCGTGCGCCTTGGCGGACAAATGCCGCGCAAAGCCGCAAACGGTTATCCAGATGTGTTTGGCTGCTCATTGCAGGGCAGCATTGAGGGACTCTACCAGCTTGTCGGCGTCTGCGCCGTGTACATAGCAGGCTTCCTCAATGGTTTCGCCGCGCGAAGCCGGGCAGCCGAGGCAGTGCATGCCGATGCTCAAAAAGAGCTGAGCGGTTTCGGGATGCTGATCAAGTACGTCGCCGATGATGGAATCTTTTGTAATAGCCATAAATCTTGTCCTCCAAAACAGTATATAAATATATTTAGTTGCTAACCAATTTATTATACCATATATTTTGTGTGTTAGCAAGAGCTTTCCGCGATTAAACCGACCAGTATTTGCGGTCGAGGCTGCGGTACTGAATCGCCTCCAGCACATGATGCGACCGAATAATCTCCGCTCCCTCCAAATCCGCAATTGTGCGCGCCACCTTGAGCACGCGGTCGTAGGCTCTGGCGGTAAAGCCGAGCAGCTCAAAGGCGTTTTTCAGGGTTTGCTCCGCTTCTTTGTCAATTTCGCACCAGCGCTCAAACTGGCTGGCGTTGATTTTGGCGTTGCAGGTGGTGCCGGTGCCGTCAAAGCGTTCCTGCTGGATTTTGCGCGCCCTGTCCACACGCTTTTTGATGTCGGCGGAGGGCTCGGACTGTTCCTTGTTGCGCAGCTCCTCAAATTCCACCGGCGGCACCTCCACATGAATGTCAAAGCGGTCGAGCAGGGGTCCCGAAACGCGGCTGAGATAGCGCTTGATTTTTTGCTCCGAGCAGGTGCAGTGGTGCTTGGGATCGCCAAAGTAGCCGCAGGGACAGGGGTTCATGGCGGCGACCACCATAATCGAGCAGGGATAGGTGCAGTTTTGTCCAGAACGCGAGATGGTTATGGTGCCGTCCTCAATCGGCTGCCGCAGCACCTCCAGCGCGGCGCGTGAAAATTCGGGCAGCTCGTCCAAAAACAGCACGCCGTGGTGCGCCAGCGAGACCTCGCCCGGGCGAATGGTGCCGGCGGTGCCGCCGCCGCCCAAGCCGACTGCCGTGACTGTGTGGTGCGGCTTGCGGAACGGCCGCGTTTCAATCAGCCCTTCGCCGTTCAGCGTGCCGGAAATGGAGTGAATTTTGGTGGTTTCAATCATTTCTTCAAAGGTCATGTCGGGCAAAATCGAGGGCAGGCGCTTGGCGAGCATGCTCTTGCCGGAGCCGGGAGGTCCTATCAGCAGAATATTGTGACCGCCTGCCGCCGCGATTTCCATGGCGCGCTTGGCTTCCGACTGACCCTTTACCTGTGAAAAATCCGGTATCGGCCGGTTTGATGAAATGTTGTTATTCTTTGTCGGAACGGCAGGCGCGATGCGCTCGTCGCCGTCGAGGAAGGTTTTGAGCTGGTGAATGCTCTTGACGGGGTACACCTCAATGCCCTCCACAACGGCTGCCTCGTGTGCGTTGGCATAGGGGACAAAGATTTTTTTCACGCCGGACTCACGCGCTGTGATGACCATGGGCAGCACGCCGTTGACGCCGCGCAGACTGCCGCTGAGCGACAGCTCGCCGATAAAGGCGCAGTCGCGCAAATCCGCCTTGATATAGCCTGCAAGTCGCATAAGATTGACCGTAATGGGCAAATCATAGATGGGACCTTCCTTTTTGATGTCGGCAGGCGCAAGGTTGAAGATAAAGTGCGCCGAGGGCAGCTTGTAGCCGCAGTTGGTCAGCGCGGAGCGCACGCGGTCGCGGCTTTCCTTGACCGCAGCGTCGGGCAGTCCCACCAAATCAAAGCCGGGCAGACCCGTGCGCGAGGCGCCCTCCACCTCAACGCGGTAGCCGTCTATTCCGTTGATGCCGAAGCTTGTGCAGGTAACAACCATAAAAATCACCACATTTTTCATATTTATATCATTATAACATGCACAGGGACAAAAAACAATACATATAGTGCTGATTCTTGCTGCGTTGTTGGACGAATTGCCCAAATTATGCTGCCGCAAATATGCAATCCGACAGAATTGTCCGCGCGGCTTGACTTTCGTAAAAAAATATGATAAAATCTTGTTACAGAATATCATAGGTAGCGGGGGTACAAGATGGCACATACTAAAGGTTTGTATTCAACCCTTTCAGATGATGTTCTTGCCGAATTTTCGAAAAACGGCGACGACAATGCCTTTAATGAGCTGGCTATAAGGTATCTGAACAGAATCAGATTTATCGCGCGCAAATACTCGGCTCAGGGCTACGAGCAGAACGATTTCGTTCAAGAGGGATTGATGGCTCTTCTTTACGCCTGCAAAACATATAACGCGCACGGGGGTAGTTCGTTTGGGAACTTTGTTTCACTGATAGTGGAACGCAGGTTTATCTCTATTTTCAGAAGCTCGCAGTCAAAAAAAGCGGTGCCTGACGCCATGCTTGTTCGCATAGACGGAATCGGTGAGGAGCTGACAGACTATGTCGCCACTCCCGAGGAACAGCTTGTCTATAAAGAACAGCTCAGTCAGGTTCTGAAAAGGCTACACGCTTTATTGTCGGCAAGGGAATACGAGGTGTTAATGCTATTTGCCTCGGGACTCAGCTACAGCAAAATTTCACAACAGCTTAACATTTCCGAAAAGGCCGTTGACAACGCTTTGCAAAGGGCGCGCAGAAAAGTCGGCACAAATGACATGTCCTGAACAGAATGCTGCGCAGTTTTATGAGGGACAAATTTTTTCCCAAAGTGAGGTAGATGTCCATGTATGAAGACAAAACACTAGTCTGCAAAGATTGTGGTAAGGAGTTTGTTTTCACTGCCGGCGAGCAGGAATTCTACGCTGAAAAGGGTTTTGAAAACGAGCCCCAGCGCTGTAAAGAATGCAGACAGGCGCGCAAAAACGCCGTTAAAGCAAGCAGAGAATACTACGAAACCACCTGTGCGGAATGCGGCGGTCCTGCGAAAATTCCTTTCAGACCGATGGAAGGCAAGAGCTATTATTGCAGTGAATGCTTTGCAAAAAGAAAAGAAGCCGAAGAACAGTAAGCTTCCTGCGTTTAATTGAATAATTAATCACAG
>CAMJOD010000034.1 GCA_946407465.1 uncultured Clostridia bacterium | reverse complement strand
TTGTGTCTTTTCGCTGAGCAAATCATATCACGCTATGCCGCATCTTGACATATTCCTTCCAAATTTATATTTACAAAGCCAAAAAATTCCTTTATAATAGTATATTATCACAACGGCGGTGAAAAAGATGGTGTTTGGGGATTTTGTCATCAAAAGCAAGGCCGATTTGGAAAATGCGATTCATGCGTTCGGCTTTTTGCCGTTCTTTGAAAATTCAATCGGCGGCTTTTCCGTTGAGGAGCATATCGCGCCGCAATGCTGGTGGAACGGCGAAACAGGCGCTTGGAGCGCTTGGGAGTGGAAGGGTCCCGTTATTCGGGAAACCGGCTGCGCCTACGGCAAGTTTTTTGAGAAGAAGGCTTGCTATATCAGCCGCGAATGGTTTGCGGATTTTGCCAATTACCGCCGCGAAGGATACGATTTTGACGCGCGCTATGACGACGGACTGGCGCCGTACCGGGACAAGCAGCTGTATGATTTGATAAAGGGCAACGCGCCTGTTTTGTCCAAGCAGCTCAAGCAGCTCGGCAATTACAAAAAGGGCGGCAACAAGGGCTTTGACACCGCCGTCACGCGCTTGCAGGCGCAGGGCTATGTTCTTATCAGCGATTTTGTTTACAGCAGGGACAAAACAGGCAAGCCCTACGGCTGGGGTGTGGCGGAATATTCCACGCCGGAGGTGTTTATGGGCAGCGACTTTTCCGACAGGGTTTACAGCTGTTCGCCTGGGGAATCCTACGAAAAAATAGTGTCGCACCTGAGCGGACTCTTTCCGCGTCTATCGGCAGACAGAATAAAAAAATTTATTAAATAAAGGAGCAGTTATCATGAGCAAGGTAAAAGATTTTTTGGCGGAAGCAGGCGTTTTCTTTTTGGCAACCGTTGACGGCAGCCAACCCAAGCTGCGTCCGCTCGGCGCGTTTTTGGAGACAGACGGAAAGCTTTTGTTCGGCGTAGGCGACTTCAAGAACGTCTACAGGCAAATGACCGTCAATCCGCTTGTTGAGCTGGTCGCCTGCAAGCCAAACGGTCACTGGCTGCGCTACACCGGCAGAGCGGTTTTTGAAACCGATGAAAAATACGCAGCGCAGATGATAAAGGAGAGCGGACTTGAATCCATCTATAACGAGCAGACCGGCAACAAGCTGATGGTCTTTCACATAGAGGACGCGACAGCGGTCGAAATTGCCGTGATGGGCGAAGGCGAGAGCCTGCTTTGACAGACAAGCACCAATCGTTTTTAATAGAACGGTTGGTGCTTTTGCGCATGCTCTGTAAATGCTCTCATGGGCGAGGCTCCTCTATTATTTCGGGACAGCCCTTTTCTTTTTGACGCAATCATGCTATAATGATTCCGTCAACCAATACAAACTATCTATGATATAGGAAAGGAAATCCATATGAAAAAAATAATTGCTGTATCAGTCGCCCTGCTTGTCGGCGCCTGTATCCTTTCGTCCTGCGGAGGAGAAAAGAAAGAGGAAAGCAGCGCCGCCACAACCGCAGCTGTAACCACTACCGCTGCGCAAGCAGCGACGACGGAGCCCTCCGCCACCGCGGCGGCCACAACGACTGCTGCGGGCAAGGCTGAATCCGCCGCGACAAAGCCCAACGCAGCAAGCAGTGCCGCCGCGACAAAGCCCGGCGCAGCGAGCAGTGCCGCAGTCTCCGGTAACGCCGCGCAAAGCTCCTCCGCATCCTCCAAGCCTGCCGCCGTGCAGTCCTCAGCAGTTTCGCAGACTTCAAAGAACCAAAGCGCTGCTCAAAGCTCCAAAAGTGAGCAGAGCAGTCAGCAGCAAAAAAGCTCCCGTGAAGCGGAAAGCAAGGTGCCTGACTTTGAAACAGAGGAATACGAGCTGCCGTTTATTCCTATAGATTAATCGACAAGCCGTTCCTGTCACGCCTGTTTGCGGCGGCTTTTTTGTATGAAAGAGAATGTAAGATGGAATTTGACGGAAAAACACTCGATTTGTATCAGGCAAAAACACCCGGCGCGCCGCTGGTGCTGCTCAACAGCTACATGCGCGGCAGGGGAGACGTCCTGCAAAAATGCAGAGAGCTGGGCTGCCCCGACTTTTCGCTGGCGGAGATTTCGGGACTGAGCTGGGACGACGACATGTCGCCGTGGGCATACTCACAGTACGGCGGCAGGGCGGATGATTATCTGCGTCTGCTGACCGAAGAGATTATCCCGAAGGTCAAAGCCGCTCTCGGCGCCGAGCCGCGGTGCATGCTGCTCGCCGGCTATTCGCTCGCCGGTTTGTTTGCGCTGTATGCCGCGACAAAATGCGGATTGTTTGAGGCGGTCGCGTCCTGCTCCGGCTCGCTCTGGTATCCGGATTTTCGGGCATACATCACTGCCTGCGACGCCGCCAAGCTGCCCAAGGCTGTCTGGCTGTCTCTGGGCGACCGCGAAGCGCGCACCAGGCATCCACTTCTCCAAACCGTGGAGGACAACACAAGGGCGATTGCCGCGGTCCTTTCCGAGCGCGGCGTCCGAACGGTTTTTGAGCTAAATAAGGGCAATCATTTTCATCAGGCAACCCTGCGGACGGCAAAGGGCGTCAAATGGCTGCTGGAGCAGACGGTGTGAAGGGTTGGACGCCGCTGGGCACGAGAGCTTTTTTGGCGATTTTTAAAAAAATAATTGTTTGGTATAGTATTGCTTTTGACAGCAAAAAAGCAAAATATTGTAAAATAGAAACCACAATAAAGGCATTCCTGCAACATACCCTCGGAATCAAACGGAAGGAAGATGAAGATGGAATACGGCTACTCGGTTTTGATGGCGGCTTTTTCAGCCGCACTGCTGCTTTACGCCGGTCTGATGGCGCTGTTTAAGGATTACAAAATGCTGCCGATGCGTGCGCGTGTGTCGGTCAAGCCCAAGGACGAAAAGCGCTATATGCTGCGGCTGGCAAAGATGATCGCGCTGGCTGCCGCTTCACCTGCGCTGAGCGCTTTGATTGGATTGTGGAACGTACCTGCCGCCTTTGTTGTGCTGCTTGTTTCGGCGGTGTTATTGATTTGGCTCGGAACAAGAATAAAAGAAAAGTAAGGAGCAATGCCAAGATTCAGGTTCGGAATTTCACCAAGACCTACGGCGCAAAAACCGTCGTCAAGGATATTTCGTTTACCGCAAGCGACGGCGCGATTACCGGTTTTATCGGTCACAACGGCGCCGGAAAATCAACGACCATCAAGGCAATCACCGGTGTGATTAAGCCGACAGCGGAATCCAAACGCGCGGCTTCAGCCATTTTGTTTTCTGTTTCATGTGCGCCTCCCTTGACCGGATTGATAGGTATAGTATAGCATCTATAGCCGTGAAAAGCAAACGAAAAAAACATGAAAATGTCTTGTTTTTATCGGTAACAATTGCTATAATATAATGAAGAATTTACATAGGGAGGAAAACCACGACCTCACTGTTGACCTCCTTTGCTGTTCTGCTTGCCGGCTTCCTCGTCTGCGGCAAAACCACAGTAACCTATAGAAAGCGGAAGAAATATGACCAAGCAACAAAGAAAAAAGCAAACCCAAAACCGGATTCTTGTCATTATGATGGTGGCAAGCCTTGTGATTGTGCTGTTTGCGTCCGCCTTTGTCATCGTGCAAAAAATGCGCAAGGACGCAGCCAAGCCGCCCGCGGCGCCTGTTGAGAAGCCTGTCGCGGCGACCGCCGACAGCAGGGAGCCGGTTCCCGATACCTATATGATTGAGAACGTCGAGGTGATTCCGCAAACCGACCTCAAAGCCGGCTGCGAGACCTACGCGTGTACCATGCTGCTGAAAATCCTCGGCTTTGACGTGGACGAGCACACCATCGCGGACAACTACCTCAACATACGCTATATTTCATGGGACGAAAGCGGCAACATGTTCGGCCCCGATATGAACAGTGCCTTTGCCGGTTCGCCCTATTCGGGCTGGGGCGTCTATGCGCCGTCCATGGCAAAGAGCATGAACCGCTACCTCGCCGACCAAGAATCCGAGCTGAAAGCCTACAACCTCAAGGACGTTCCCTTTGAAACGCTGGTGGAGAGCTACACCGCCAAGGGGATTCCGGTGATGGTGTGGGCGACGACCGACATGCAGGAGCCCTATGTCTTTAACACATGGACAGTCGATTATGTGGACGAGGACGCCGAAGCGGCGATGGGTGAAAAGGTGTCGTGGTATATGCACGAGCACTGCCTTGTCCTGATTGGCTATGATGAAAAAGAGTATTATTTTGCCGATTCCAGCGCCGGCGCCGTCTCGCATTTTGACAAGGAGCTGGTAAAGCAGCGCTACGAGCAGTTGTTCTCACAAAGCATTGTGGTAAAATAGCCAACGCTTCCGGTTACTTGCGTCAGCGCCGAAAAAGGCATGCTCAAGGTAACCTTAAGGAATTACTGATTCCTTAAATAACAATCAAAACAACCGGAGAGTCCAAAAGTCCGCTCCGGTTGTTTTTCTTTTAGACAGTTGCGGCGCCGCCGATAATGTGCTATAATACCTGTAAAGATTCTTGCTCACGGGCAGCCGGTCAACATCATTCACATGCAGAAAGGCGCAAAAACCATGTCTAACCGAAAAAAACTGATCCTGCTCAATATCTTTATCGCGGCGGCGATTCTCTTTACCGTTGTTTTTTCCATCGCTGTCGGCAGCCGTTTTTCCATGCATACCCGGTTTTTTTTAAATCCCGGGGCATTGCATCATGTACAGGTGCAATACAGCAACGAGAATGTTGTCAAAATGACGGAGGTGCGCACGGAAAACAACGAAGTGATTTTGGATTTTGAAGCGCTGGCGCCGGGCGAAACAAAGCTTGACATCACCTTTGACACCGACTCCGGCAGCACGTCGCAGTCCGACACAGCTTTTTTGGTGACGCCGCTGCGCACCATTATCGCGTCTTGCAACAACGTCACGTTCAGCGGCTTTGAGGCGGCGGTGTATGCGCTGCTGGCGGTGCTGTTTGCCATCTGGTTCACCATGCTGTGGATATTTGCGGACTTGTTCAAAAGCGGCGGCTTTTCGCACAAAATGGTTGCCTGCGGCGGTATCGGTCTGTATACGCTGGTGATGTTTTTGTATCTCGCCTACAAAATGCTGAACAACGTGGTGTTTTCCGTCAACTATCTCATGACTCTGATAACCGAGGTCGCGTCCGTTCTCCTGTTTGGCTTAACGCCGGTTATGCTGCT
Organism: uncultured Clostridia bacterium; assembly: GCA_946407465.1. Taxonomy (GTDB): domain Bacteria; phylum Bacillota; class Clostridia; order Oscillospirales; family Acutalibacteraceae; genus Ruminococcoides. The sequence goes on along the minus strand of CAMJOD010000034.1, from coordinate 11,935 downwards.
GTTGTCGGTGCTGCTCGCCGTCAGCAATATCTGGCTGATGCGTCACGAAGGGCGGCGACCGGTCAATACGCTCGGTATCGTGTTTGCCGTTTTTTGGGCGCTCGGCATGGTGTTCGCGCTCGAAACCTACACCATCATGCCGTTTTTGAGGGAAATAACCTATGCTTGGATACTGAAGCTGATTTTGGTTTATATTCTCGCTTATTTTGAATGTCTGTTTTTGTCAACGGTTGCCTGCACCTTTTTGGCTACGCGGTTCACGCCGCCGTTTGACCGCGACTACATCATTATTCTCGGCTGTGCCATCTGCGCCGACGGCTCGCTTACACCGCTGCTCAGGGGTCGCGTGGACAGCGCCGTCGCTTTTGAGAAAAAACAGTATGAAGCAACCGGCAGGCATGCTGTCTTTGTGCCGTCCGGCGGACAGGGAGACGACGAGATTATCTCCGAGGGCGAGGCGATGGAAAACTACCTGCGCAGCTTGGATATTCCGCAGGAACAGATTGTGCGCGAGGACAAGAGCGTCAATACCATGCAAAACATGCAGTTTTCGCACGACGTCATTTGCAGGCACGCAGGGGAGAGCGCCGACCCCAAAATTGCCTTTGCCACCACGAACTACCATGTATTTCGCGGCTATATTCTCGCGCAGGAAAACGGCTTTGACGCAAAGGGCATCTCCGCCAAGACCAAGCCCTACTTCTATTTGAACGCGTTTTTGAGAGAATTTGTCGGACTGCTGGTCGACGGCTGGTGGCGCCATCTCGCGTTTTCCGTTCTCATCATCGCGTTTCTGTTGGGACTGCACGCGCTCAGTATGCTGCAAATCCGGTAAACAGTCTTTAAGGCAACACCGCACAATTCAAGGCGCACGGCTTGCTTGAATCTTATTCCGTCAGCTTGCCCAAAAAATCTCGGCAAGGCGACAGCCTTACCTCAATTTATTTGTACAACCTGACGAAAAATCTTACTGCGCAATCCGCACACCTGAATTATGCGGTATTGCCTTAAAAATCCTTTTTGTTTCATGAAAGGGTATCATAACAAAAGGCGGTAATAACTATGTTAGGTTCATTCAAAGGTCCCCGTTTGCGGATATTCGCTGCCGTCATTGCCGTTATCGCGCTTGCCGCAGGCATCTGGGTCACGTTCTTCCGCTCGGCAGGTTATCAAAAGACAACGGGCACCATTGTTTCCATCGAGACCGACCCGGACTATGTGCCCGACCCGAACGTCTCCGGCGACACCAAGCGCATTGTCACAATCAAATATACCGTAGACGGCAAGGACTATGAGCGCGTGCTCGACTCCGACGCGCCCGATTATGCGGTCGGCAAGGAGATTGAGGTGCAGGTTAATCCGAACGACCCGGGAAAAGTGACGTCATCGCCGTTCTTTGGTGTTTTGCTGATGGTTGTCGGCGGCGCGCTGCTGGTGTTTATCATTTTCATCACGGTCAAACAAAAGAGCGCTGTCAAAAATCTGAAAGAAACGCGGGGCGACGTCACCTATCTTCCGTCCGAAAAAGGCGCGCAGCGCGAGCTCTATTTTCTCACCGATACCGGTACGCCCAAATACGGTCACCGCATAGAGGACAGGAACGGCAATGTGCTCTATGAGGCAAAGATGACAAAGTTCTCGCCGGTAACGCCCTATGGCTTTGATTTTATCGACCATGTGCGCGGCGTCACCACACCGCATCTTGTCGGTCACGAGGAGGAGTCCGACTGGAACTCGCTGCTGATTGACAACCACTACACCTTCACCCTCGACGGAGAGGACATTTGGAAGCATCTCAAGCGCTGCGGTGTTTCGGTCAAGACCCGTTTTGCCGACGACAAGGTGCTGTCAACCGCCTATGATGTGTTTCGCGACGGCGAGCCTATCGCGTTCTTTGAAACGACGAGCCAATATCCGCGTGAGGACGACGCGGCGCAGCACAAGCTGGCGTCCAAGCTGGTTGTGAGAGGCTTTTACCGGATTCAAACAGCCGAAAAGAACCTCGACCTGCTGTTTGTGACCATTCTCGCCTTTGCGCGCAGCGGCGCACTCGACGACAAGGGCGGCAGCGCCAAGAGCGTGCTGTTTAACGAGCTGAAAAGAAAATAATCCCCAAAAGCACCGGCGCGTGTCGGTGCTTTTTTTGCGTTTATACTTGAAAAATACGCGGACTAATGCTATAATATATTGGGAAAGAAGCAATATATTTTCTATTCTGTAAAGGAGTTAACTATTATGGCAATTGACCTTGTACTCGACGGAGCGGAAACCGCTGCACAGCCGACCGCTCTCGCACCCGAAGTAACAACCGAAAGCGTGCTCGCCGAGGTGGAACAGCTCACACCCGAGGAGCAAAAGCAAATTGAGCAGTTTGCAGGAAAAATAGATATTCATAAATCCGAAATCGTGATGAACTACGGCGCGACAATCCAAAAGCAGTCCGCTTCCATCGCCACCAAAACCCTGCAGGACGTCAAGACCAAGAACACCGGCGAGGTCTCCTCGCTGCTGATTGAGATGGTCGGCGCCATGAACGGACTCTCCGGCGGCGAGGACAAGGGCGGCTTTATTCAGCGCTTTATGCAAAAGGTCAAGGGCAAGGCGCTCACCGTCCGCACGCGCAACGAGAGCGCCGAAAAGACGCTGGAGCGCATCGAAAAACAGCTGGAAGGTTACAAGCTGGTGCTGCAAAAGGATATTGCCATGCTCGACGACCTCTATAACGAGAACTGGGAGACCTTTAAGGCGCTCACCCTTTACATCAAGGCGGCGGAGCTGGCGCTGAACAAGGCAAGAAACGAGGAGCTGCCTGCGCTCTACGCAAAAGCACAGGAGACCGGCTTGCCCGAGGACGCGATGAAGGCGGACGAATTTGCCAAGCAGTGCGACCAGTTTGAAAAGCAGGTGCACAACCTTCGTCTGACGCGCACCAACTGCCTGCAATCCGCGCCGCAGATTAAGATGATTCAGCACAACGATATGGATATGGCGATGAAGCTGCAATCCAGCATTGTCAACACCATGCCGCTCTGGCGCAAAAAGATTGCCATGTCCATCGCCCTCAACAACAACATGCAGGCGGTGGCGGCTTCCAACGCCGTGGACGACCTCACCAACAAAATGCTGCGCGAGCAGGCGGAGCAGTTCCATCTCTCGGTGGTAGAGTCCGCCAAGGCAAGCCAGCGCAGCATTATCGACATCGAAACCATCGACTATGTGAACAAGGAAGTCACCGGCGCGGTGCTCGACTATATCGCCATTGAGCAGCAGGGTCAAAAGGACAGACAAAACGCCGTTGCCGTGATTGCCAAATCCGAGCAGGAGCTGGTACAGGGCGTGCTGTCCGCCTCCGCGCAGAGACGTTCATAAGATATAACCGGGAACCAAAAGGAGCGCATTATGTCTCGATTCCCCAAAATTCTGGGCGCTGTTCTGCTCGCGCTTGGACTTGCCGGCGTGCTTCTCACCAACTTGGCGACCTCCTCTCTTATTGTCGCAATCGGTGTGCGCGCCATAGCCGCCATCAAAACAGCCGCTCTCATCACGGCAGGCGCCGGTGCGGTGATTGCGGCGGCAGGCTTTATCCCCAACATCAAGCGCCTGATTGACAACAGCCATTCCCAAAAACAGCTCATGGGCAAAAAACAGGAGCACCGCAAGACCTTTGACGCCTACGCCAAGGACAGCCTCAATCCCCAAAAAACGCGCGAGCGTCTTGGCACCCTCAAAGAAAACAACAGCAAGCTGGGCAGTTTGGTGGACAGGTGTCTGGCGCAGATGAACCGCATGGACAAGCTGCAGGAGCGCTATGAAACCCTGCTCGAAGCCAACGACGCCATCTATTTGCAGGACACCGTGGGCGTTATCAACGACGCCGAAACGCGCCTGTGCCGCAATATCCGCAACATCATCAACTGCTGCATTCTGGTGGAGGACGGCTCGTCCGAGCTGTCGTCCTTTGACGTCAAGATTATCAACCAAGCCCTGCAGCAAAACGAAACCGAACTGCAAAACGTTGACACCCTGATTCACTATGCCGTCAGCTACATCAACAACTATCAGCAAAACGGTGTGACCGATATGAGCGAGCTGAAGGCATGGCTGGAGGTTATGCGCAAGTCTACGGAGGAGCAACCAAATGAAACTTTCTAAACGCATCATCAGCGGCGTCTGCGGCGCGGCGCTCTTGCTCGGCGCATTCGCAGGCTGCACCAAATACGAAAACGGCAGCGAAAAGGTATATTCCTACGACGAGGCAATCACCGAGCTGGAAGCCTTCAACAAAGAAATCAAAACCGATACCAAGCAGCTGCGCATGGACATCTATGACGACGACACCGCCAACAAGGCGCTTGCCGACATCAAGACCTTCCCGATTACCGTGCAGGGCAGCGGCGACATCAATCTGGAGGTCGCGGCTCCCAGCGAGCTGAGCGGCGACGCGCCGGACGACTGGATTAACGTGCTCGCCAAGCGCTTTAACGACGCGCGCCAAACCGTCGGCAACAAGAGCGTGTCCGTCACCGTCCGCAAAATTGCTTCGGGCGAGACGCTCACCTATATCACAGAGGGCGACTATCGTCCGCAGCTCTATGTGCCTTCCAGCTTCGCCTGGGGCGAAATGCTGCGTGCAAAGGGCATAGGGGTGGAGAAGCTCACGGACAAGCTGCTCGGCAACACCGCCGGTATTTTGATGGAAAAGAACACTTATGATTCTTTTATGGAAAAATACAAGACCTGCACGCTCGACAAGGTTATCGAGGCGTCGCTTGCCGGCGATTTGACCTTTGCCTACACCAATCCCTACACCTCGGCAACGGGTCTCAACGCCATCGCTTCCACCTTGTACGCGTTTGACAACAAGAATCCGCTCTCCGAAACCGCCCAGCAAAAGCTGCTCGATTATCAAAAGCAGTCGCCGCCCGTCGCCTATACCACCGGCGTGCTCGTCAACCAGGCAAGCAAGGGCATCATCAAGGCGATGGTGATGGAGGAGCAGGCGTATATCAACAAGCCGGAGCTGAAAAACTATGTCTATACGCCGTTCGGCATCCGTCACGACCATCCGCTCTACACCTTTGACTATGTGAGCGCCGAGGAGCGTCAGGCCGCGGAGCTGTTCCGGGACTACTGCCTGAGCGACGAAGCGCAGCAGCTCGGCAAAGACAAGGGCTTTGGCAAGCACGACGACTATCAGAGCCAGCAGACCGGACTGGACGGCTCGGGCTATCTGGCGGCTCAGAATATCTGGAAGGAAGCCAAGGACGGCGGTCAGCCCATTATCGCGGTCTTTGTCGCGGATATCTCCGGCTCCATGGAGGGCACGCCGATTCTCAGCCTAAAGGAATCGCTGCTCGCCACCAAGGACTATATCGGCTCCGACAACTACATCGGACTGGTTTCCTATGCGACCAACGTTCACGTGGACTTGCCGGTCAACAAATTTGACGCCGAGCAAAAGGCGTATTTCTCCGGCGCTGTCAAAGCGCTGACCGTGGAGGACGCCACCGCCACCTACGACGCGGTGCTCGTTGCCATGAAGATGATGATGGACAAAAAGCAGGAGGTTCCCAACGCCAAGATGATGCTCTTTGTGCTCTCCGACGGCGACCAGAACCGCGGCTACAGCCTTGACCGCATCGCGCCGATTGTGGGCGGACTCAAAATCCCCGTCTACACCATCGGCTACAACATCTCAGCGGATTCGCGACCGTCGAGCGAGTTGACAAGGCTCTCCAACATCAACGAGGCAGCCATGATTAACGCCGATTCCGACGGCTTGGTCAATCAGCTGCGCAATCTCTTTAACACGCAATTGTAACCATTATGACGGCTGTCTGAAGTTTTCAGGCAGTCGTTTATTCACTTGTGCTGTACAAACAGCGCAAAAATTCGACAAGTTTGTACAAATAGACGATTTTGTAAAAATTCATAGATTATATTGGACAATCACCCTCAGTTTGTGCTAAAATAACAAAAGGCAGATGATGCCAAAACAAATAGGGAGGTACACCCATGAAAAGATTTGCAAAAATCGCAGCCGGCGTTCTGTCGCTTGCCATGCTCGGCACGATGGCAGCCTGCGGCGCAAAGACCGAACCCAAGCAGTCCTCTGTTACCGAACCGCAGACCACCGCTGCGCCGGCCACCAAGGATTCCGCTGTTGACCCGCTCAAGGGCGTGTTCGACAAATTCATCAAAAACGAAACCTATACAAGCCTCAAGAGCGGCTACACAGGCGCCAAGTTTGACGAAAAGCTCAGTGCCGACGGCATTACCATCACCGTCACCGGCAGCGAATACATCGACGGCGAATACAAGTTTCCTGTCAAGGACGGTTATCTCACCTGTGAGCTTTGGGAGGAGGACTACTTCTCTCCGGTTGTTTTCACGCAGCTCACGCGCAGCGTCGGCGAATTTTGGGGAATTGACCCGCATGTGTTCGACGGCTACATCAACGCACTGGGCACCAAGAACATCGAGAGCAAGGTCTATTCCGTTGAGCACAACGAGGATGAGTATTCGCCCGACGTCATAAAGGTGTATTACGCCGAAAAGCCCGAAATGAAAGAACTCAACGACTTCTATATCGACGAGTCCGCGCTGTCTTTGTTTGAATATGACACGACCAACTACAGCGTCTATTTCGGCAAGCTGCACGCACTCGGTTATCTTGACAACGACACCGGCGCCATGATTGTTGCTGTCGGCGAATACGGCGACAAGAACACCGACTTGACGCTCAAATCCATGAAGGAGATTGTCAAGTACTTCCAGCCCGTGGGAGCCGAGGATTTTGACGCCAACTACACCGAGCTGAAGGACGTCACCACCGACGCCTATTCCGTGTCCTCGGACAGCGCCGCCTTTGAAAAGACGTTCTCGCTCACTCTCGACAAGGGCTACAAGTACACCATTCTCAACTTCGGCTATCCGACCGGCGGAACCGACATTTCCGAAGAGACGACCGAAGCCACTGCTTCCGGCGAAGCGGCTGACGAAGCAGCTGACCAAGCAGAAGAAGCAGACCAAGCAGAAGAAGCAGACGAATAATTTGATATTGAATGAAATAAAAGACATCTCCCCGAGGAACTTTGCGGTTCTTCGGGGAGTCGTTTTATCAGGTAACAGTTCTCTCCGGTAGTTTTGGAAGTCGCTTCTGCAACAGGAAGGCGGTCTTTCTGTTTGCAGAACAGAGAAAAAATTTGCGGTATCCGGTTTAGAATAAACAATTTCACCAAAATAATCATAGCAATTTTGTCAAAAAAATGTAATGAATATTTCGTACTAATGTGATAAAATAAAGATGAACCATTATATGCTGTATTTACAGAATGTCTAATCGTCGCGGAAAAACCGTCTTGCGGCGATATGCAACGAAGGAGGATTACATATGCTGACATTAAAAAAACCGATTAGTATTCTTTTGTCTGTTTTGCTGATATTCGGCATCTTCGCCGTCGTGCCTTTCTCTGCCATGGCAGCAGAAACAGTGGCAGCTATTGGCGAAACAGCCTACACTTCCTTAAAGGAAGCTTTTGAAGCGGCTCAGAACGGCGACACCATCACGGTGACGGCATCTCATGAATTTGAGGAATCCGCTGTGCTCAAGTCAGGCATCGACATTACCCTTGACCTCAATGGCAATAATATCACCTATACCGGTGCAGATTACGCGTTCATGCTGGATCAGGCAAAGGGCGGCAAGTTCAGCAGACTGACTGTTAATAACGCAGCTGACGTAACCGCAACCCAGGGCGGTGTCTTTCAAATATTTAAGAATAACACTCTCACTGTGAACGGCGGTAATTTCACGGCGGCTAAAGAGGTTGTCCATCAAAGACAGAATAGTTTCGTCTCTCTGTTCGGCGGCAGGTATACCTCTCAAACAAATGCCATTCACACCTTTCATTCAACCAGCCAAACGCTGGTTGAGGACGCAGAAATCTCCTCTGTGAATGAACTTAAGTTCGTTGGTGAGGCAACGCTGAAGAATGTGACTTCTAACGCACAAACATCTGTATTCGGCAAAGTTACCTTCACCGGCGGCACACACATCACTTTTGAAGGCAACTACGGCTTACGTGTATACGGGGGCGGTTCGGCACGTATTGATGACGCGGTTTTTGACGGAAACGTATTCAATTCCTCTGACAATGATAAAACGCATCTGGTCATCACCGGCGGTATCTTCAAAAAAGGCCTTCAGCCGGTCGATGTGCATAGTCAAAAACTGCCTTGTAACTACACGGTAGAGGGCGGCACCTTCTACGTCAATCCCAAACAGTTTGTGGATACTGAGAATTACGAGGTTGTGCCGGAGACGGACGCTGACGGCAAGACGGTCTATGTGGTCGTCACCAAAATCAAATACCAGGCGAAGCTGGCGCTGGAGGATAACATCAATATCAAATTCTATGTCAACAACGTGCCGAAGAACACAGAGCTTGGCAAGTACACCGTAGAGTACACCTTTAAGGACGTGACCAATACGGCTTTTCTCACCGATTACGAGCAAAGCGAGATTGTTGTTGCCGAATGTGCCGCGAAGGAAATGACGGAGCCTGTTGACATTACGGTTTCCTATGACGGTCAACCCATCAAGGAGATTAAGGGATATTCCGTACAGGCATACTGCGAGAGCAAGATAAAGGAAGAAAGCTCCGGCGAGCTCAAGGAGCTTTGCCAAGCCATTCTGTCCTACGGCTCCGGCGCACAGAAACTCTTTGATTACAATACCGACAACCTTGCAGATGCAAAATACGGGGATGTATATACAGACGCGGTTCCCGATACCTATAAGGCGGTTTCCACAGGCAGCTGCCAGGCATCCGTAAAAGCCAACCTTGCGCTTGAATCCCGGACAGAGCTGCACTTCTACTTCAAGGCGGCAGACGACGCTGTTGTTACTCATACGCTTAAGGACAGCGAAGGCAACGATGTATCTGTGCCGTTAATTGTAAGAGAAAACGGACAGAAGGAAATCGTTATCAGCGACATTGCCGCCAAAAATCTCGACAAGGCGTATACCCTGACGCTTTCTGACGGTACAAACACCAAGACTGTCACCTATTCGCCGCTTTCCTATGCTTACAGCAAGCAGAGCGTGCAGGGAATGGAGAGTGTTGCCAAGCAGCTTTACCATTACTGGGATACTGCGAACGCATATTTTAACACTGTAAACGCTTAAAGATTTGTATGCGGCGACTGTTGCCGCCATGATTTCATCTTATCAAGAAAGGAGAATTATCTTGAAAGAAGAATATATCAAAACAGAACTGGAGATTATTTCTTTTTCCACCGAAGATGTGATTTCTACATCCGCATTGACCTGTAACGCGGGAGGAAACTATGTTCCCGAGGATGAATTATAATCCTGAATAAATTATACAACAATAAGACGGCAATCCTTTGCCGTCTTATTGCGCTACATGTGACTACCGAACAAGGAGGCATGCCATGCAGCTCTTGATACCGCCGGTTTCCGTGGTTGAGTCATTTTTAGCGCGCTCCGGCGCCGGTGACGCTGCTGACAGCCGGCTGACAACGCACTGCATGCTGGTTCCGTGTGAAAAAGGAACCCTGCTCTACCATACGCTGACCGGCGCCCTTGTGCTGCTGGAAGGCGACGAAACGCCGGACAGCGAAAAAACGGCGCTTGCGCGGCTTCACTTTTATGTCGCCAATTTCTTTGATGAAAACCGCTATGCGCGACAGTTGCAGCAAATGCTGGCGCTTGCGCAGTCTGCCGGCGCTCCGGTGACATCCTATACGATATTTACGACCACCGACTGCAACGCGCGGTGCTTTTATTGCTATGAAAAGGGTATCCGGCGTTTTACTATGACCGAAGCAACCGCTGCGGACGTGGCGGCGTACATCATTCGTTCCTGCGGCGAAAAAAAAGTAACGCTGAATTGGTTTGGCGGCGAGCCGCTGCTCAACAAACGCGCGATTGCCTTGATTTGCCGGCGGCTTTCCGAAGCCGGCGTCGCATATAAATCCACGATTATCACCAACGGCTATCTGTTTGACCAAGTAACCGTCGCCGAGGCAAGGCAGCTTTGGCGTCTGAAAAGTGCGCATATCACGCTGGACGGCACACGCGAGGTGTATCTGCGCACCAAGGCGTATGTCAACGGTGACAGCGCTGCGTTTGAACGCGTGCTGGACAATATCGACAACCTCCTGGAGCACCAAATCGCCGTGCAGGTGCGGCTGAATCTCAACCGCGATAACGACGGGGATATTCTCCAGCTGTGCGAGGAGCTCGGCGCGCGCTTTGCAGGCAAACGCGGTTTCAGCGCAGCGGTTGTTTTGCTCAGACAATACGAAGGCGACGCGCGTCTGTTTCCCTCGCAGGAGCTCGCGGTCTCGCGCCTCCTTGCCGTCAGGGAACGGCTTCAATCGCTCGGCATGCTCTTTGTTGCGCCGCTTGAAACGAAATTCCGCTGCTTTGCCTGCATAGCGGACAGTGATAACGCGATGGCGGTTTATCCTGACGGTACGCTTGGAAAATGCGAGCATTTCAGCGAAAGCGAAATTATCGGCAGCATCTATGACGACAAACGCGACGGCGAACGCGTTCGGTCATGGAAAAAAAGAAAAGCCGACACGCCTTTGTGCAGTGATTGTCCGCTTTATCCGCAGTGTTTACGGTTGGAGAAATGTCCGAATTTGCACAACGACTGTACGGAGCTTATCCGACAGCTCCGCATCAAAAATATGACCGAACGTATCCTGAAAACCTATCGGGAGAAAACAGAATGAAGGAATCAGTTATGAAAAAAATTTCCATCATCTTATGCGCACTTTGCGTGCTCACCGCCGTTTTTACTGCGGGCTGCGGTAAAAACACCTCCGAAAAAGCGGCAACGGCGGTGCTGACAAAGGAAGCAGTCGCCAAAGAACAGGATGAGCCCCTGCTGCTTGGCGACACGAACGGCGACGGCGTTATCACCATTGATGACGCTACCCTGATTCAGCGCGTGCTTGTCGAGCTTGAACTGGACAGCGACGGCAAAATCGCGCAGAGAGGCGACGTCAACGGCGACGGACTATCCATTGTTGACGTCACGCTTATCATGAGACATCTGGCGGAGTTTGACGACGGCTACCTTGTCGACCGGCCGACCACCGCGCCCGTGACCGCGACAGAAGCCGTTACATCAGCCGTCACCGAACCCGTGACAGAGCTGCCGCCTTCTACGGAAGAACCTGAACCTTCCGATCCGTACGACGATTCGAATGACGAAACGTACGATGTACCGGATACCATACCGTTCACGCATCCGCCGCAGGAGACCAAGCCCGAGAAACCCACCGGCGAAAACGACCTGCCGTATGACGATTTATAAAAATATCACGACCCCAAAGTCAGCCGGTTTTTGTGCAATGTCATTAAGAAACCACTGATTCAATCAACAAATCGACCGCACATTTTTGCTCATTTGTCCGGACTTTTTTCAAAAACATTTCAAAAAAACCCCGTACCCCTTACCGGAGTACGAGGTTTTTTTGCGCGCCGGCATAATGGCATCTAAGGAATGTCTTTCTTTTGGCTGATTTTACAGCCTGTCACCGAGGAAGAACAGGCGGAAACGGAGCGCCGCGAACAGCTGGAAGCCAAGGAAAGCTATTACAAAAACGAGGCGAAAAAGAATCGCAGAATCGCAAAGTACAGCCTTGACGCGGACAATAAAAGAACCTATTCCCACCGTGCGGAGGTGTTTGAACAAAAGGCGCAGAACGCGGAAAAAGCGCTTGCAAAATCGGGGAAAAGTGGTATAATAGAGTCAGAGGGTGTGAATGGTTTGGAACAGGCAAAAAAGCGCGATCATAAAATATTTATAACTGATGTAGCGATAGATAAGATAACGAAATCAAAGGTAAAAATATTATCCATAGACCAAAACGCAAGAATAGACGCAATTCA
>CAMJOD010000033.1 GCA_946407465.1 uncultured Clostridia bacterium | reverse complement strand
CCGGCAAGTCCCCTACCCTGTTCCGTCCGCCCTACGGCGACTATGACAATATGGTCGTCGATTCGGTCAAAAAGCTGGGCATGTACTGCGTGCAGTGGGACGTTGACAGCTTAGACTGGAAGGATCCCACACCCGAGCAGATGACAAAAACCGTGCTCGACAAGGTACAGGACGGCTCGATTGTCCTCATGCACAACGGCGCAAAAAATACCCCTGCCGCGCTGCCGTCGATTATCAAGGGCATACAAGACAAGGGGTTTGAGATCGTGCTGATCAAGGATTTGATTCCCGAGGGTGAGTATTTTACGGATGTGCAGGGAGAGCTGCATCTTTCTAATTGAAAATTGAAAATTGAAAATGGAAAGTGGAAAATGATTGACAAATTCTCAGTTATAGATTATAATGAGAGTGTAGAGAAATGGCATGGGCTGTTTCTCTCATATCATTTGGGTTAAAGCATTTTAACCGCTCTGTTGTGCGAGAACAGGGCGGTTACTTCTTTATAGAAATCATAAAAAAATTATGTATGTAAAAAAACAAAACAATAATTGATTAGTCTTTTTCCAATTCGTTCGACCTGAATATATCAGTATTAAAGAAATCAAACAAACTAATGTTCAAGCCTTCACAAATAAACTTTAATGTTACTATACCTGGATTCTTACTTTTGCCATACAATATATTTTTAATTGTTGACGGCGCCACACCGGATTTAATTGCAAGCCCGTGAATTGACAAATCATTCTTTTCAAGCAATTGAAAGATTCTGTTTTTTGTTTCGTTATAAGTATCCAAAGAGCAAACCCCATTTTCTCAGGTTTTAATTTAATTATAATCAAAACGCTTGACAAAAGTGGGCTATATATGATACTATTAGACTATAAATAGACCATTCCTCTTCAAACAGTTTAGAAGGAGGTTTAGCAAATGAAAAAGTATAATCTTATAGAGTGAATATATAAACATGATTAGAAAGGAAACTGAACAAACCATGGCAGATTCAATGGGTACAAAGGAAGCATCAAGATTGTGGGGCTATTCTCAGTCACAAATAAGTAAGTGGTGTAGACAAGATTTGATTAAGGGTGCTGAACAAGATAAGCCCGGCAGCCCTTGGCACATACCAAAGGACGCTAAATGTCCGAAACCTATCAGAAAGCAAAATAAGGAGTGACAACAATGAGTAATGACAAGAGTTCATTAATTAATATTAAGGCTAACAAAACATTTGATACAATTATATATTTACTATTATCTATTCTTAGTGTAGTACTTTTATTCTTTGGTGGTTATTATACATATGAATGTACCAGTCAAGGTCTTTTTGGTGATATGACTTTTGAAATCCAATCGCCGTTTTACGAACTGACTAGAAATATACCAAATATTCTTGGTTTGCAGGGTCGCGAATTTTTTCTCATTATGATACTCTTGATTCTAATTTTATTAGTATTATGCTCATTAACAAAACTAAAATATATTAAAATATGCTTGTGTGCAATAGTTCTGATTTCCGTAGTATTATTCAGCATATGGGGTGCTAACACATATAATGAATACGAATATAAATTTACAAGCTTTGGATGGGCATTTTTTGTAGAATTATTTGTTTTGATTGCCTTACTCGCATTATCAATCTTAAATGAATGTGGCAAAACACTAATAAAAATACAAAAAGGAAAACCTGATCAAAACCAAGAATGATTATTTTTCAAAGTGCCGAATGCTAACAGCAAGGATTGGAAGGATCCCACCCCCGAGCAGATGACAAAAACCGTGCTCGACAAGGTGCAGGACGGCTCGATTGTCCTCATGCACAACGGCGCAAAAAATACCCCTGCCGCGCTGCCGTCGATCATCAAGGGTATACAAGACAAGGGGTTTGAGATCGTGCTGATCAAGGATTTGATTCCCGAGGGCGAGTATTTTACGGATGTGCAGGGAGAGCTTCACTTAATGGAAAATTGAAAATGGAAAGTGGAAAATGTATTGACTTTAGCTTTTAATTGTTATATAATGAGAGTGTAGAGAAATGGCATGGGCTGTTTCGCATACAAATGGTTTTGAATTAACCGTATTGTGTTGCAGTACAGACGGTTACTTCTTTATGGTTAAAAGATTAACCGCTCTGTTCGGGAAAACAGGGCGGTTACTTCTTTATAGAAATCACAATCAAAAATGTGAAAATAAATACCACAATAATTGCTATGTATTCCATAATCTTTTAACACCCCCTCTCATAAAGGGTGCTGAAACAGCCGCCGCCATTTCTCTACAGGATTAGTATAGCACATTAATTCTATTTTAGCAATATAATTGAGGAAATCTATATGCAGAAAATAATTCAAGATTACACCGAAAGCATTAATTTGCAATATCCGAAATATAATGAATGCACTGCTCACTGCACCGAACTCTTCACAGAGTTATTCATTTATGATTACAATGATTTTCCTTCTGAAAAAAAGAGTATGCGGTATGTAAAATCTGTGTTAAAAGGAATCATCACTTACGTTTTTACAAATGTAGGTGTTAAGAATTATTTAAAAATGATTATCGGCTTTTTTGATTTACCGGAAGTTAAGGATTTCTTTACATCAGCAAAAATAGATACTGAGAAATTATACAATATTATTGACTGTATTGAAAGCCGTATTATTTATTGGCAAGGATTTGAAGGCGTCGCGCCCGAAAAACACTTAAAACATTTGCTTGAACTGTTAGATTAGTTTACCATTTAACCGCCTTGTTTTGGCAGAAACAGGGCGGTTACTTCTTTATAGAAATCACAATCAAAAATGTGACGCAAATTTAATAACAGATGCATCGCGGCTGCTCAGCCGACCCTGCCGCTTGTTTCGCCAAAGCAGTTGAATCTGAAAAGCTTGCTTTCGTCGTCCTTGTTATCGCAGAAGATGCTCGCCACGGCGATTTTGCCGCCTTCGACCAGCTTGGTCAAGCCAATCAGCTGGCAGAGCTTGGATTTGAGGTTTAGTCTGTCGCCCTCGTTTGTGACAAGGTACACATTGCCTTCGCAGGTGTCCAGCACAGCGAGGAACTCTGTGACGTCAATGTTATGCAAATCCATGATGGGTTTCATGTGTCGCTCCCTCCGTTCGTGTAATCGGCTCTTTGCGTCGGAGCCGACCGACAATCTTTGCGCGTCATTTTCCGTTTGAATCAGCCGCCGCTGTCAGGCGGACTGTTTTGACAATCATTATTATACGCAAGCCTTTGGAAAAGTCAATAACAATCTTCCGCTTGAATTGTGTATAATGCCTTTTGTACATGCGTTTTTGCTAATAAAAAGAATAATAATCTGTGCATTTTCACTATACTCCATATTCCGCTGTCTGCTTCCTTTCCGTTGCCCTTGGTACTGTTCGGACAAATGTGACAACTTTTGCGGCGTTTTTACAAAATATGCGCGCAGATTCACCGAACTTGCGTTTTGCAGACTCTCTAAAACCGACCTATCCCGGCAAAATCATCTGCGCTATTGACGATTTTGGGGTTTGCGGCTATAATAGAAATGAAAAAGCAGCGTGACGCTGCACCCGTTTCTGCCCTTGGAAACATTGTTGGACAGACAAACCGCAACGGCAGGACAGAGAAGCTTCCTATCAGGCAAAAAACAAGATGTAAAAAGGGGTATTCCTATGTTAAATGATTTTTATAAGCAGTTCAAGAGCGGAACCGATATTCGCGGCGTGGCGACGGAGGGCGTTGCCGGTCAGCCGGTCAATCTGACCGACGAGGTAATTGAAAAAATGGCGGACGGCTTTGTGCTCTGGCTCGCCGGACAAGTGAACAAAAAGCCCTGTGAGCTGAAAATTGCCGTCGGACGCGACAGCCGTATTTCCGGTCCGCATATTATGGCGCTGACAACCAAGCGCTTTGAGGCGGCAGGCGCCGAGGTTTTGTGCTGCGGACTCGCCTCTACACCGTCGATGTTTATGACAACGGTCGATTTGGGCTGCGACGGCGCGCTGCAAATCACTGCCAGCCACCATCCCTTTAACCGCAACGGTCTCAAATTCTTCACGCGCGGCGGCGGCTTGGAGGGCAGCGATATTGAGGCGATTTTGACATTTGCGCAAAACGGCAGCCACCCTGCGGCGACCGACGGCGGCAGCATCACGGAGATTGACTATATGAGCGCCTACGCCAAGGGCTTGTGCGACAAAATCAAGCAGGAGGTCAACGCCGCGGACTATGACCATCCGCTGCAGGGCTTCCATATCGTAGTGGACGCAGGCAACGGCGCCGGCGGCTTTTACGCGGACAAGGTGCTCGCGGTTTTGGGAGCGGACACAAGCGGCAGCCGCTATCTGGATCCGGACGGTATGTTCCCGAATCATGTGCCGAATCCCGAGGACGCGACCGCAATGGCTTCGATCTGTGAGGCTGTCAAAGAAAACAACGCGGATTTGGGCGTGATTTTTGACACCGACGTTGACCGCGGCGGCGCCGTGGACAGTAAGGGCAACGAAATCAACCGCAACCGTCTTGTCGCTGTGGCGGCGGCGATTGCGCTGGAGGGCAACGACGGCGGCACCGTTGTGACCGACTCCATCACGTCAAGCGGCTTGAAGCACTTTATCGAGGAGAACCTCGGCGGCAAACACTACCGCTACCGCAGAGGCTACAAGAACGTGATTGACAAGGCGCTGGAGCTGAATGCGGCAGGCGTCAACTGTCCGCTGGCGATTGAGACCTCCGGTCATGCCGCCATGCATGAGAATTATTTTCTCGACGACGGCGCGTACCTCTGCACCAAAATCATCATCAAGGCGGCACAGCTCCGTCAGGCAGGCAAGGACTTGAGCGACCTGACCGCCGATTTGCAGGAGCCGCTGGAGAGCCGCGAAATCCGTTTTCAGATTATGGAAAAGGACTTCCGCGCCTGCGGTGAAAGAATCATCCGCGATTTGACCGCCTATGCCGAACAGCAGCCCGACTGGCAGCTTGCCGACGACAACCGCGAGGGTGTGCGCGTTTCCTTTGATAAGGAAAACGGCGACGGCTGGTTCTTGCTCCGACTGTCCGTACACGACCCAATCATGCCCTTGAATATCGAAAGCGACAGCAAGGGCGGCGTTGAGGTGATTTATAAGCAGCTGCGCACATTTTTGAATACGACAGAGGGACTCGCTCTCTAATCATACCGACAGCGCCGTTCTTTGCGGCGCTGCTTTTTTTAGATAAATCACCCTTCTTTGACACCGCCGTTGATGAAAGCTTCCAAACAGAAAAGCGCATAAATAGGCGGACCGAGTGCAGCGTCACGCTGCTGCGCAATAAATCACAGACTGACAACAGCAGATATGCAATTGACTTTTTTCTCTTTCGGGTGTACCATAGTATTCGGTAAAATCAAGGGAGATGGAACAATTGGATATTTTGTCTGTACTAAAGGATTTGGCGATTATTGTCGTATTTGCCAAGGTGTTCGGACTGATTGCGCGCAAGCTCAAGGCGCCGCAGGTCGTCGGCGAGATTATCGCCGGACTCGTGGTGGGTCCCAGCGTGCTGGGCATCGTCAAGCTCAACCAGTTTTTGGACATCTGCGCCGGTCTGGGCGTGGTGCTGCTGATGTTCTCGGCAGGACTCGGCACCAACCTCAAGCAGCTCCTGCACACGGGCGTCAAGGCACTGCTGATTGCCTGCTCAGGCGTGCTGGTTCCGCTGATTGGCGGCACACTGCTGTATATGGGCTTTTACGGCTTTTCCGCAATCGGAACACCGCAATTCTTTACGGCAGTATTTATCGGCGTGATTATGACCGCCACCAGCGTTTCGATTACCGTGGAGACGCTCAAGGAGCTGGGCAAGCTGAAAACCGAGCTGGGCACGACCATTCTCAGCGCGGCGATTATCGACGACGTTATCGGCATTTTGGTGCTGACCTTTGTCATCGGCTTCAAGAATCCTGACAGCAACCCGGGCTTTGTGGCGCTGAGCACCGTGGCGTTCTTTGCGCTGTCGGTCGTGCTGGGCTTTGTGATTTACAAGGCGTTCAAGATTATCGACAAGCGCTGGCCGCACACCCGACGTATTCCGATTCTGGCGCTGGCGCTCTGCTTCGGACTGAGCTATGTCGCGGAAAAATATTTCGGCATCGCCGACATCACCGGCGCCTATGTGGCTGGTATTATTCTCTCCAAGCTGCACGATTCGGACTATATCGAAGAAAAGATGGACATCAATTCCTATATGATTTTCGGCCCGATTTTCTTCGCGTCCATCGGACTCAAAACCGAAATCAGCGGCTTTACTTGGGAGCTGCTGCTGTTCTCGCTGGCGTTTGTCGCCGTGGCGCTGGTGAGCAAAATTATCGGCTGCGGCGCCATGTCGAGGCTGTGCGGCTTCAAGGGCAGAGAAACGCTCAAGGTCGGCGTCGGCATGATGACGCGCGGCGAGGTGGCGCTGATTGTCGCCCAACGCGGTCTGACCGAGGGCATGATTGGCTCGCAGTATTTTACCTCGGTGATTCTGCTGATTATCGTGTCGAGCATTTTGACGCCGATAATCTTAAAGCTGCTCTACGCGAGAGACGAAAAAAAGCAGGCGGCTTAAAAATCGTATACTATTACTATAGGGGTTGGCTCGGCTGAGTCAACCCCTAGTATTATCCTATATATGTAAGTTCTTTCCAATTCAAATCGCGTGTGCGCATGGCAGGACGGCACAGCGGAATTTGCTTTCCTTTTTTGATAAACAGCGGCACCTCGTTGAGCGCAACGCTGACATAGTGCAGTCCCTTTTGCAGCGGTTCCGCCGTTACGCGCTCGCCGCTGAGACGGACAAAGGTCATGTCCTCCGGCAAATAGACCGCTCTGCCGCTGACATTCTGCTCATAGACCGGCGCTATCATACATTCCTCGCCGAGCATCAGCTGCGTCTCACATTCGCGCGCAATCGGGTCGTCGGGATAATCGAGCGAGAGCGGACGGAAAATCAGGTCGTCCTGCTCACGCGCCTTGACAAAGACGTCATACAAATACGGAATCAGGCGGTAGCGCACCTGTATCACATCGCGAAAGTCCTCTGTGCGCTCAAAGCGGTAACATTCCTGGTCGCGCGTGCCGAGCGCCGAATGGTTGCGCATAAGCGGCGTAAAGACGCCCAGCGCCAAAAAGCGCAGCACCAAGTCGCGCGTCGCGTTGTCGCCAAAGCCGCCCAAATCCGCGCCGCAGTAGAGGAAGCCTGCCATGTTTGCCGCAGGCAGCATTTTGAGATTGAGCAGGATATGAGACCACCACGACTGGTTGTCGCCGAACCAGATGCCGGCGCTGCGGTGTGCGCCGATGTAGGAGGCACGCGAGAACATCAGGATTTTTCCGCTTCCGGCGGTCTTTTCAAAATATTCGCCTGCCGCGCGTGTCATACCGGCGCCGTAGAGGTTGTGAACGCGCTGATGGTTGACCTGCTCTCCGTCAACAGTGTGATAGATGGACGCATAGTCCGACTGCGCGTTGGAAAGTCCCATAAAGGTATCCTTCAGGTTGAAGAACTTGCCCAAATCCAGATTCTCGCCGCGCAGAGACGCCGCCTTGTCCAGCGCGTTCTGCACGCCCTCGGCGGAATAAAAGAGCGCAGGCTCGTTCATATCGTTCCAAAAGCCGTCGATGCCCATGTCGAGCAGGACTTGATACTTTTCGCCGAACCAGCGGCGCACCTCGGGATTCAAAAAATCCGGAAACGCGCACATGCCCGGCCAAACGCCTGCCTCAAAATCGGAGCCGTCCGCTTTTTTGCAGAAATACCCCTTTTCCTCTCCCTCGTCATAGACAGAGTAGCCGGTCTCCTTTTTGACGCCGGCGTCGATAATCGGAATCAGGTGAATGCCCTGTGCGCGCTTGTCCTGCACATATGCGGCAAAATGCGGAAAAGCGTTTTCGTTGACGGTAAAATCCTTGTAGGCGTCCATGTAGTCAATATCGAGATACACGCAGTCCAGCGGAATGCCTGCCTCGTCATAGCCGCGAATCACATTGTCCACCGCCTCGGCGTTGTGGTAGCTCCAGCGGCTCTGCTGATAGCCGAACGCCCACTTGGGCGGCAGATAGCTCTTGCCGATGGCGGCGCGGAAGGTGCGGATAATCTCGCGCGGCTGTTCTTCATCCATCAAATAGACGGCAAAGTCCTCTCCCTCAACCGTGATTTCGGCTCTGTTTTCGGAGGTATAGCCCAAATCCCAGCGGATACGCGCCGGAAAGTCGATAAACAGTCCAAAGCTTTTTTTGCCGCTGACGACGATAAAATTGTGCGCCGCATAGAGCGACCGCTTGGTCTCGGTGTGAAAGGGGTCGTCGGTGCAGTAGCTCTCATAAATCCAGCCGCGCTTGTTGATGCCGCGCGGCGACTCTCCCAAGCCGTAGACAATGTCCTCCGGCGCCAGCTCAAACCAAAAGCGGAAGCAGCCGTTTTCGAATGTATATGCAAACGGAAATTCCTCGATTGACTGTGTGGGAACAGCGGATATGAGCGCGTCCGTTTGAATAGGATTGCCGTGCAAAAAACCTTTTAGCATACTCTTTCCTCCTGCAAATCATAGCGTATGTAATTAGTATAAACGATTTTGCTCCGACAATCAACACAAATCTTCACAAAAAACGCGCTTTTCGGTTGAATTTAGCTTCAGTTTATGCTATAATAAAAAAGTCTATAAGAATCCAGCAATATCCTTTGAAGGGAGTTTTTAATATGTGCGGTATCTGCGGCTTTACCGGTCAGCCCGAACAGCGCGAAACGGTTATCCGTAACATGACGGAGGTCATCACCCATCGCGGTCCCGACGCCGACGGCTTTTACACCGACGACGCCATTTGCATGGGCTTCCGGCGCTTGTCCATCATCGACCTGGAGGCAGGCCACCAGCCTATCTTCAACGAGGACAAGACCTTGGTTCTCACATTTAACGGTGAAATCTACAACTACAAGCAGCTGCGCGAGGCGCTGGAGGCAAAGGGTCACGAGTTTGCGACCGAGTCCGACAGCGAGGTGCTGATTCACGGCTTTGAGGAGTGGAAGGAAGAGATGCTGCCGCGTCTGCGCGGTATGTTCGCCTTTGCGATTTACAATATAGAAGACAAGTCGCTGTTTTTGGCGCGCGACGCATTCGGCATCAAGCCGCTGCACTACACCCAAATCGGCAATGATTTTGTGTACGCCTCCGAAATCAAGAGCATTTTGGAGCACCCGAATTTTGAAAAACGCTTCAACACGCGTGCGCTCGACACCTATCTTTCGTTCCAGTACGCGCTGCCGCCCGAAACCTTTTTTGAAGATGTCTATTGCCTGCTGCCCGGTCACTATCTGTGGTACAAAAACGGCAGCTATGATATAACCCGATACTTTGAACCGCGCTTCCGTCCCGACGAAAAGCTCACCGAGGAAGAAGCGGTTAACCTGATAGAAAAAGCGTTTGAAAACTCCATCAACGCGCACAAAATCGCTGATGTGGAGGTTGGCTGCTTTTTGTCCTCCGGCGTGGATTCCAGCTATGTTTCCACCTATTTTTCGGGACAAAAGACCTTTACCGTCGGCTTTGACTTCGGCGAAAAATACAACGAAATCAGCTGGGCGGAGACCGTCAGCAAGCTGATTGACGTGGAGCACCACACGCACCTGATTTCGAGCGAGGAATTTTGGGACGCAGTGCCCACGGTGCAGTATTATATGGATCAGCCGCTCGCCGACCCGTCCTGCGTGGCGCTCTATTTTGTATCGCGTCTGGCAAGTCAGTATGTCAAGGTCGTGCTCTCCGGTGAGGGCGCCGACGAGCTGTTCGGCGGCTACACCTGCTACAACGATCCGCGCGTGTTCCGCACCTATCAAAGATTCGTCCCCCACTTTTTGCGCAAGGGACTGCGTGCCATCGCGCGCAAGCTGCCCGACATCAAGGGACGCGACTATATTATCCGCGCCTGCGATCCGCTGGAGGAGCGCTACATCGGCAACGCCTATATGTATGACCTCAAGCAGAAAAAGCAGATTTTGAAGAACCCTGCCATCGCCACCGCACCGGAGCGCCACACGCGCCGTCACTACTACCGCTGCCGTCGCTATGACGATGTGACCAAGATGCAGTATCTCGACATCAACCTCTGGATGACCGGCGACATTCTGCTCAAGGCTGACCGCATGAGCATGGCGAACTCTCTGGAGCTGCGCGTGCCGTTCCTCGACAGAGAGATGTTCAAGGTCGCCTCCAAGCTGCCCACGGAGCTGCGCGTCAACAAATCCAACACCAAGTATGCGCTGCGCAAGGCGGCGGCACGTCACCTGCCCGAAACAACCGCCGAAAAAGAAAAGCTCGGCTTCCCTGTTCCGACGCGCGAGTGGCTCAAGGACGAAAAATACTACAATATTGTCAAGGAAAGATTTCAGAGCGAGACCGCCGAAAAGTTCTTTAACACCGAAGCGCTCATTCACTGGCTGGACGAGCACTACAGCGGCAAGGAGGACAACAGCCGCCGCGTTTGGACGATTTATGTGTTCCTTGTCTGGTACGATATTTACTTTAACGACAAGCAGCCCAAGGTGCAAAAGCCTGTCAATCATCTCGACGAGCTGGAAGCCGGCAAGACGCCCGAGCAGCCTGTCAAGACGCTGCAATCTGCGGTAGAGGCTGCCTCCGCGTTCTATGAAAATTCCGTATTTGAGGAAGAAGCGCCTGCACCCGAACAGTCGGCACCCGAACAACCGGCAGCCGAGCAAGCGACAGAAGCTGCCGCGGAGCCTGCCGCGGAAGCGACCGCCTTTGCCATTGAATCGGTATTCGGAGACGACGCGGAGCCGGAGCTTCCCGAGTTTTTCGCGTTTTCGGAAGCCGACGCAGAGGAAACTGACGGCGAACCGGTTGAGGCCATCGTTGAAGAACCTATAGAAGAACCGGCGGAAGAATCCATTGAGGAGACCACAGAAGAACCTGTTGAGAACCCGAAGGAAGAACCCGTTGAGGAGACCTCCTTTACCATAGAATCCGCGTTCGGCGACGACGCCTTTGACGAAGAACAGCTCTTTGCGTCCGTGCCGGCATTTGAGGACGACTCCCCCTTTGAGGAAGCGCCTGCATGGGAAAACGAAGCCGACGACGCGCCGCTCTCCTTAGACGACACACTCTTTGAGGAAGAACCGGAATTTGACGACGAGCCGGATTATGAAGAAGAACCGGCTTGGCAAGGAAAGCCCGCGGAAGAAACCGCTGCGGAAGAACCTGCCTCCTTCCAAATCGAGTCCGCGTTCGGCGGTGAGGAAGGCTTGGACGACGAGCCGCTGTTTATTCAAGAACCGGATTACGACTACGAAAACGAAGACGAAGCCTTCGGCACGACCTACGAAGAAGAAACCGAAGAAGAAACGGACGAGGACTTCGAAGAAGATGAAGAAGAAACCGCTGCGGACGACGCGGCATATGCCGATTATGTAGACACAGAGGACGGCTATGCGGACGCCGAAATGCTCGACGGCGCAGAGGAAACAGAAGTCTCCGACACGGATGAAGAAGAAGCGCCTGCAGCCGATTCCGACACGGAGAACGAGCCCGAGCTGATTGCGGACGGCACCGACGCGGACGAGCCCGAGCTGATTGCAGACGGCGCCGACGCGAACGAGCCCGAATTGATTGCAGACGGCACCGACGAAAGCAAGCCGGAGCCGACTGCGGACGAAACCGCTGCGAACGAGCCGGAGCTGATTGCAGACGGCACCGACGCGGACGAGCCCGAGCTGATTGCAGACGGCACCGACGAAAACAAGCCGGAGCCGACTGCGGACGAAACCGCTGCGAACGAGCCTGAGCTGATTGCGGACGGCACCGCCGTGAACGAGCCGGAGCTGATTGCGGACGGCACCGACGAGAACAAGCCGGAACCGATTGCCGATAATCCGTCGGAGCCAAAAGCCGAGACAATGCCCGGCGAAACGGACGACGCGGCAGCCGAACAAGCTGCGGAGCCTGACGAGCTGGAAGCAGAGCTGGTTGAGGAGGAGCCGCCGAAGCCGCAAATCATTGATGAAGCCGAGGGCATGGCGGACGAGGACACCGAAGAATTTGTCAACATCGACAATCCCTACGACAACGCCATCTATCGTCTCCCCAAAAAACCTTTTAGGAACAAAAAGCCCGAAGCGAACGAATAACCTACGCCGACGGGCGCACGCTCTGCCGTCGCTGCAAGGCACCGTCAAAAGCAAGACGGAGAGCAATCTATAAAATATAAAAGGCGCACCATGTGTGCGCCTTTGTAACGGAATAACGCCGTCAGCCGCCGTGCAGAAACGCGAGCAATACCGCCTTGACAAGCGGATATTCCGTCTCAAAATCGCGCAGCGGCAGCGGATTTTGCCCCAAGCCCATCTCCACGGTAAAGCCGCAGCGGTGAAAACGGCTGATGAACCAGTCCTTAAAGCCGCCGCCCGTTGCCATTGGCTCGGGGCTTGCGACGCGGTAGCCGCTGACCTCGCTCATTTTTTGTGCCAGCGGCAAGCTCTGACGCGGCGTATGCTGCCCGAAATCCCAATAAATCTCACGGCCTTGGCTGTGCAGCGCCAGCACGCGCGAGGGATTTCGCTGACGGCAAAGCGCCGTCAAAGCACGCGTCTCTGGCTCGCTTTCGGCATGACAGCCGCCAAAGCGCGTCGCGCAGGGAGCCGTGATGCCTGCCGCACACTCGCGCCGCTTGACGCACTGCCATGCGGCGTCAAAATTATGATTAATATCCACACCGCGCGCATTCGCCTGCCAGCGCTCAGCCATGCCGGTCGAGGCGACAAAGGGCGCATAAACGCCTGCGGCAGCCGCACCGTGTACGGCAATGTCCACGCCGTCGGGATTGACGCACGGCACAATCACCGCGCTGCCGCCGTACTCCTCCGCAAAACGCAGCGCAGCCGCCACGGTCAAATATTCCATGCCGTGAAAGCCGGCGGCAATCAGCGGACAGCTGCGCGCTTCTCCGCACAAAACCGCAAAAATATGCCGTCCGCACAAGCTGTTTCCCACCACGCGAACGCGCCTTTTTTGCCGCAGACGGCGCACCTGCTCCGTCTGCCACACATAATCGGGATAGACCAAGCCATCACCCTTTCGGAGGTATTTTGATGAATTTACAGGAGAAAAAGCTTTCGTCCAAAGAAATCTTCAACGGAAAAATTTTGCACATTACCCACGACGAGGTCGAGCTGGAGGACGGCTCCCACGCCATGCGCGAGGTCGTGCGCCATCCCGGCGGCGTCTGCGTGGCGGCGATTGACAAGGACAACAACCTGCTGTTTGTGCGCCAGTTCCGCTACCCCTACAACGAGGTCGTTTTGGAGCTGCCTGCCGGCAAGCTCGAAAAGGGCAGCACGCCGCTGGAAAACGGCAAGCGCGAATTGCTGGAGGAGACCGGCGCGGTCGGCTATTCCTATATTTCGCTGGGACAGGTCTACCCCACTCCCGGCTACACCGACGAGATTATTCACCTCTACGCCTGCCGTATTCAGTCCGAGGGCGCGGCGCGTCCCGACGAGGGCGAGTTTTTGCACGTGGAGCGCATCCCGTTTATCAAGGCGACCGAGATGGTGCTGAACAACCAAATCTTTGACGCCAAAACCCAAATCGCCGTGCTCAAGGCGTCGGCGCTGCTGCAAAGCGGCAGAATCTAATCAGCCAACAAAAAGGATACATACTTATATGCAGACTTTTTTTACTTTATTCCAAGAAGAAAAACCCACCGCCGTGGCACTCGGCTACTTTGACGGCGTACACCGCGGCCACCGCAAGGTACTGTCCGGCGCGGCAAAGCAGAAAAAAAACGGGCTGCTGCCCGTCTGCATGACCTTTGCCGAACGCCCCAAGAGCGTGCTCAGCGGTGAGGATACGCCGGCGCTGATGACGCAGGACGACAAGCTCGCCGCGCTCCGTCAAATCGGCATCGAGCATGTTTTCTTTGCCGATTTCCGCGCGCTGATGCATTTGAGCGCACACGCGTTTTTTGAGCAGATTTTGGTCGGCAGGCTGCGCGCAAAGGCGCTGTTCTGCGGCTTTAACTACCGCTTCGGCAAAAACGCCGAGGGCGATGTGACGCTGCTCCAACAGCTCTGTGTGGAGCACCATATCGCGCTGACTGTTGTGCCGCCCGAGACCGACGGCGGCGAGGTGGTCTGCTCCACCCTTATCCGTCAGCTGATTGCCGAGGGCAACATCCGCCGCGCCAATTCTATGCTCAGCGGCACCTTTGGCGTGCGCGAAACAATCCGCCACGGCATGCGGCTCGGTCATCAGCTCGGCACGCCCACCCTCAACCAACCGCTCACAAAGGGCTTGGTGGTGCCCAAGTTCGGCGTCTACGCGTCGCGCGTCACGCTCGAAAACGGCGAGCGCTACTGCGGCGTCACCAATATCGGCATCAAGCCGACCGTCGGCGGCACCACACCGCTGTGGGAAACCTGGATGCCCGACTATCACGGCGGCGAAATCTACGGCGAAACCGCCGACGTGCGCCTGCTCGAATATATCCGCGAGGAAAAAAAGTTTGACGATTTGACCGCGCTAAAGGACGAGATAATCAAAAACGCGCAAAAAGCGGCAGAAATTTATCAAAGTTTATCATAATCATTATTATAAAAGGAAGTAATCTACATGGCAAAAAAAGAATTCCAATCCGAATCCAAAAGGCTGTTGGATTTGATGATTAACTCCATCTACACGCACAAGGAAATTTTCCTGCGTGAAATCATCTCCAACGCCAGCGACGCAATCGACAAGCTCTGCTTTATCGCGCTGACCGATGACAAGCTCGGCATGACGCGCTCGGATTTCCAAATTGAAATCAAAGCCGACAAGGACGCGCGCACGCTGACCATCACCGACAACGGCATCGGCATGGACAAGGACGATTTGGAAAACAACCTCGGCACCATCGCCTCCTCCGGCTCCTACAAATTCAAGCAGGAGATGGAACAGAAGCAGGACGACATCGACATCATCGGTCAGTTCGGCGTGGGCTTCTATTCGGCGTTTATGGTGGCGAAGGAAATCACTGTCATCACCAAAAAATACGGCTCCGACACCGCCTACAGATGGAATTCCACCGGCGCCGACGGCTACGAAATCGAGGAATGTGAGAAGGACGGTCTCGGCACCGAGATTATCCTCACCCTCAAGGACAACACCGAGGACGAGAACTACGACGAATTTTTGGAGCAATACCGTATTTCCGGCTTGGTGAAGCGCTATTCCGATTATATCCGCTATCCGATTGTGATGGATATGACCAAGAGCCGCGTCAAGGAAGAGACCAAGGACAGCGACAAGCCCGAATATGAGGACTACACCGAGCGCGAGACGCTCAACTCCATGGTGCCGATTTGGCAGCGTCCGAAAAAGGACGTCACACAGGACGAATACGACAAGTTCTATCAGGAAAAATTTATGTCGATGGACAAGCCCATCAAGACCATCGTGACCTCGGTGGAGGGCGTTGTGACCTACAAGGCGCTGCTGTTCATTCCGTCCTCCACGCCCTACGATTACTACACCAAGGAATACAAAAAGGGCTTGCAGCTCTATTCCAGCGGCGTGCTGATTACCGACAACTGCGAGGAGCTGGTGCCGGAGCACTTCCGCTTTGTCAAGGGCATTGTGGACACCGCCGATTTGTCGCTGAATATTTCGAGAGAAATGCTGCAGCACGACCGTCACCTGTTGACCATCGCGCAGAATATTGAGAAGAAAATCCAACGCGAGCTGACCTCCATGCTCACCTCCGACCGCGAAAACTATGAAAAATTCTTTAAGGCGTTCGGCAGACAGCTCAAATACGGCGTGGTTTCCGACTACGGCATGCACAAGGACGAATTGCAGGATTTGCTGCTGTTCTACTCCTCCACCGAAAAGAAGCCCGTCACCCTTGCCGAATATGTTGACCGCATGAAAGATGATCAAAAGTTCATCTATTTTGCCACCGGTGAAAACGCCGCCGCGATTGACGCGCTGCCGCAGACCGAGCTGCTGCGCTCCAAGGGCTTTGAGATTCTCTACTGCACCGAGGACGTGGACGAGTTCACCCTGCAAACCCTGATGATGTACAAGGAAAAGCGCTTCTGCTCCGCGACAAACGACGACCTCGGCATCGAGAACGACGAAAAAGAAGAGGACAAAAAGGACAAAAAGGACAGCTCCGCGCTGCTCACCTTTGTCAAGGAGACCCTCGGCGACAAGGTGGCAGAGGTTGTGGAATCCAAAAAGCTTGTTTCGCATCCGGTGTGCCTGACGGCAAAGGGCGGCATTTCGTTTGAGATGGAAAAGTATTTCAACTCCGTCCAGCCCGATTCCGGCATGAAGGCGCAGCGTGTGCTCGAGCTGAACCTTGGTCACGCCTCCGTACAAAAGATGGAGAGCCTGATTCAGACCGATATTGACAAGGCGAAGAAGTACGCCGAGGTGCTCTACTGCCAGGCGCTGCTGATTGCCGGTCTGCCCTTGGAGAATCCCTCCGCATACACCGACCTCGTCTGCTCATTAATTTAATTGACAGATAATTTGACCGCCCTGTGAACCAAACACAGGGCGGTTTCTTATCAGAATATACTCGAAATATTGCCGTGGAGCATGATGCGAAGCATACCGATCACAACCAAATGCGCCGGATAATAAATATAGAACAGCCACTTCATTCCCTTCATCTTGCCGCGTTCGCCGTTGTAGCGCGAGAGAATCGGAATGGTGAGGAAGGTAAACATTTGCAGCACGCCGTAGGGCTTGTCGAGGAAGATAAAGAACACCGTCGCATAGACGAACGACCACAGCACGATGTCAAGCGCCTGCCGCTTAAAGCTGCCGCGGTGTACATACAAAAACAGCGGACACATCACGGCGATGCTCGACCAGTCCGACGGAAACGACACCAGACAAATCAGCACGATTGCCGCGATTTTGACCGCGTCCGGCACGTTCGGATTGCGGTGAACCGCAATCAGCACCACCGCCCAAGCCAGCGACCACATGACGCTCGTCTGGTTAAAAGCACCCGTTGACAGCGGCAAAACGGAATACCGAACGCGAAGTCATAGGCAAAGTGCGAAACGACGGCAAACAGAAACAGCCTGCCGGCGTAGCGCTTGATGTTTCGCGTATAGTGACAGCCCTCCGCGACAAAGAACCACATAATCGGCGCCGTCAGCCTGCCGATGATGTGCAGCGCCATCACATACCACTGCGTCTGCAAGCCCGGAAACAGTGCCCACGTCAGGTGGTCAATCGTCATGGCAATGATGGCAAT